>NZ_CAHJXD010000199.1 GCF_903644055.1 Sphingomonas bacterium
GCTCGAGAAAGCGGCGCGCGGCGAGGTTGAGCTGGATTTCGGCCGCGCCGGACGCGATCCCCGCCGCGATCGCACGCTGGTGATGCGCCTGCTGCAACGGATCGGCGCCGAGCAATCCATCGGGAAGAAATTCGGTCATGAAATCATTGACCCCGTTATCGGCTCTGACGACCGCCCAGCGCGCAAGGCTGCCGAACGCATCGGGTGCGGCACCCTGCGCCTTGCCATCGACCACCTTGTAGACGAGCATCCGCGCCGCCTCGCACAGCATCAGCGCGCGTCCGGCGCGATCCTGGACGACCGGATCGATCCACCGTCCATCGGCCTTGAGCCTAGCGACCGCGCGATCCAGCGTGCGCCGCGAAAATTCGTAGCGCGGAATGCCGACGCGCTCGTTCTGAAGCGCGAAGTTTATGATCTCCCACGCCTGCCCCTCGGCGCCCAGCCGATCATCGTCGGGCACGAAGACGTCGTCGAAGAAGAGCTCGTGGATGTCACCCTCGCCGATCAGGGCCGGGATCTGCTTCACCTGGATGCCCGAAGAGGCCATGTCCGTGAGCAGGATGACGATCCCGGCCTTGCCGACCGCGCCTCCCTCGCGCGGCGGAACGCGGGCAAGCAGGAAGCAGCGATCGGCATGGCCCGCATAGGAGGTCCAGACCTTGGCACCCGTGACCCTGTAACCGCCATCGGCCGGAACCGCCTGTGTGCGCAATGCCGCCAGATCCGATCCGGCGGAGGGCTCCGAAAAGCCCTGGCACCAGATCGCGTTGCCCGCGCGGATCGGCGGCAGGAACTTGGCCTTCTGGGCATCGCTGCCGTAGCGCATCAGCACCGGGCCGACCCAGTTGACGTTCATATATTGCGGCCCGCGCGGCTCGCCGGCGGCCCATATCTCCTCCGCCATGATGAACTGGTGCCACACGGGGCTGTCCTCGCCGCCATGCTCGGCCGGCCAATGCGGAATCAGCAGCCCTTCATCCGCCAACGCCTTGCAGAAATGGCGGGAGAATGCGGTCTGGGCGTCGCTGCCCGGACCGTGAACGGCGATCGAATCCCAGTCGGCGGGCAGTTCGCGGTCGAGGACCGCGCGGATGCGCGCGCGATACGCGTCCTGATCGACGGTCCAGCCGAACTCCACCGTCCTATGCCTCGACCTGTTGGCTGGCGAGGATCGATTCGCGCACCTTGTGCTTCATGATCTTGCCTGCGGCATTGCGGGGCAGCGATTGGCAGATCACGACCTGCTCCGGTATCTTGAACCGCGCGACCTTCTGATCGTCGAGGAATGTCCGCAACGCCGAGACGTCGGGGAGAGCGACGCCGCGCGGCACGATCGCGGCGCAGGCGCGCTCGCCGGTGCGCGGGTCGGGCAGGCCGACGATCGCGATCTCGGCGATATCAGGATGCTGGACGAGCAGATCCTCGATCTCCTTGGGCGCGATATTCTCGCCCTGGCGAATGATGATGTCCTTGGCGCGCCCGGTAATCAGCAGATAATCGCCGTCGATGCGCCGGGCGATATCGCCCATGTGAAAATAGCCGTCGTCATCGAAGGCGCTGCGCTCGTCCTCGGTCCAGAGATAGCCGATCAGCATCTGCGGACCCCGCGCGCAGATCTCGCCCTCTTCGCTATTTTGCGCACCGGTCGAATCGATCAGCTTCACATCGCTGATACCGATGCGGCCATCGGTTTCGGCGGCGTGATCGAGATCCCCGGGAGCGAGCGAACCGACGGTCGTCACCGGCACTTCGGTCGATCCGAACACCCGCGTGACGGTGCAATTCTCGAAATAGGCCGATGCGCGCCGGATCAGCGAAGGCGGAACCGAGGCTCCGCCACAGATGAACACCGCAAGCTGCGGCAGGCGGGTGCCGGCGCGCTCGGCGGCGGCGAGCAATTGTTCCAGGAACGGCGTGGCGCCCGCCATATGCGTGCAGCGCTCCGCCGCCATGATTTCGACCGCGGCATCCGGATCCCACTGATCCTGGAGAATGGCGGTCGTGCCGAACAGGAACGGCATCTCGAAAACGTAGATCGATCCGCCGATATGGCTGATCGGCGAGGGAACGAAGAACACCGAACCATCGCCCGCCCGCCATTCGCGGTGAAGCTGCCTCACCAGCGCATGGATCGAATTGTGGCTGTGCATCACCCCCTTGGGCCGCCCCGTAGTGCCGGAGGTATAGAGTATCATCTTGACGCTGTCGGGATCGACCGTGGGCAACGGCAGGGCCGCCTGCGGGGAGGCGAGGAGCGCCTCGTAAGCGGTCGCACCGGCGGCGTCGCCGCGCAGCACCACCACCTCGGGCGGCGAGACCATCGCGGCGGTGACCCGCGCCAGCATCTCGCGATAGTCGAAGCCCCGGAACGTGGCGGGGATGAAGATCATCCGGCTGCTGGTATCCGCGAGCATGAACCCGACCTCGCTGTCGCGCAGCGCCGGAACGATCGGGTGGGCGACCAGGCCGGTCAGCGTCGCGGCGAGATAGATCACCGCGGCTTCGTGCCAGTTGGGCAGCATGAACGAGATCACCTCGCCGGGCTTGAGCCCGCGTGCGAGGAACGCCTGCGCCATGGCCTCGGCCTCGGCGCGCAACGTTGCCGCGTCCAGCCGGCGCATGCTGTCGATCACCAGCAGGCGATCGGGGGTCGCCGCCGCTATCCGCGCGGAGGCTTCGGCGATCGTCTCGTCGATCCACCACCGGCCCGCGCGCGCCTCGGCCGCGCGCGATTCGTCCCAGCGGATCGACCAGCCATGCAGCGTGCGCCGTTCCGCCATATGGTCAGCGCAGGCCCACCGGCTCGGCGGTGACGGCTTCCTCGGAGAGAAATTTGGTCGAGGTCCAGCCGCCGTCGACCGCCAGTACCTGCCCGTTGATGAACCGCGCCTCATCGGAAAGAAGGAATCGGATCGCATGGGCGGCATCCTCGGCTGTACCGGTACGGTTCAAGGGGGTCATATCGAAATTCATTCGCCGGAAGCGGGGGTTGTTCCAGGCATAAGCGGTCATCGGCGTTTCGAGCACGCCGGGGGCCACGACGTTGGTGCGGATGCCGCGCGGGCCATATTGCGCGGCCATATGCTTGGACAAGCCGATGATCCCCGATTTGGCCGCCGAATAGGCGCCGCCGCGCAGCCCGCCGATCAGCGCGAAGCTGGACGCCAGATTCACGATCGCGCCGCCATCGCCCATCAGCGAGAGCGCCTCGCGGCAGAAGCGGAACGGCGCCCGCAGATGGAGGCCCAGGAAGAAGTCGAGGATTTCATCGGTGGTCTCGTCCACCGGAAAGGGTTTGCCGACCCCGGCATTGTTGACCAGATAATCGAGTCGGCCGAAACGGCTGCGGGCGGCCTCCACCGCGCGCGCGGGCGCATCGTCCTCGGTGACGTCCGCGGCGACCACAGCCACCTCGGCCTGCCCGGCAAGTTCGTCGCGCAGCGCCTCGAGCGGGGCGATGCCGCGGCCGACCGCGACGATCGCCGTGCCCTCGGCGGCGAGCAGGCGCGAAACCGCCTGCCCGACACCCGAGCCCGCCCCCGTCACGATCGCTACCTTCCGAACGTCCATCGTTCAGACATCTCCCGTTCGCATGATGCTTAGGTCCGCCCCCGCCTACCGTCTTGATGGCGAACGACAGACGCTGGACAGAAAGCGACCTGCCGAGAAGGGGATACGGCTCGCCGGCGCGGCTTGAGCGGTCGTGCCGACGGTGGCGCGACTGCCCATTGGCGAAACAGGCCGGCGACGTGCATAGGCCGCCGATCGATAATCATCTGGGAGGATGCGATGACCTTGCCGCAGAGAAGGGCAGCGATCGTCAGCGGCGCGGGGCGCGGCATCGGCGCCGCGATCGCAGGCGCGCTGGCGGCGGACGGCTGCGACCTGATCGTCCATTATCAGAGCAACCGCGCGACGGCGGAAGCGACCGGCGCCGCGATCGAGGCGGTCGGCGCGCGCGCGGTGCTCGTCGCGGGGCCGATCGAGGAGCAGGGCACCGCCGACGCTCTCGTCGAAGCGGCGCTTGCGGCGTTCGGACGGCTCGATATCGTCGTCAACAACGCCGGGATCACGACGAGCGGTCTGCCGCTGCACGAGGTCCCGGCGGATGAAATCCTCCACCAGTTCCGCGTCCACTGCCACGGCGCGTTCATGCTCACCAAGGCGGCGATCCCGCACTTGCTCCGCCAGGAGCGCGGCGACGTGATCTATGTTTCGAGCACGGCGGTGCCCAAGCTGATCCCGGGCACCGGCGGCTATGCCATGGCCAAGGCGGCGGCCGAGACGATGGCGGGGATCATGGCCAAGGAGCTTTGCCGCCTGGGAATCCACGTCAACATCGTCGGCCCCGGCCTGACGGTCACCGATATGAACATGGGCTCCGCCATCGCCGACGCGGCGGCGCTCGCCAAGCTCGATACGACGATGCCGTTCGGCCACGTCTGCCGCCCGGAGGAGATCGGCGCGCTCGTCGCCTTCCTCGTCTCGACCCCGAACAGCTATATGAGCGGGCAGAAAATCTACCTGGATGGCGCGCGGGGCGGATGAGCGACGATCGCCTGATCGAGGATCCCAAGGACTGGTCGCCGCAATATTGCTGTGACGAGGCCTTCGTGCCGGCCTCGCCCGAAACGGTGTTCGACGCACTGCTCGACATCGGCCGGTGGAACGACTGGTGGGAGACGATGCGCTTCGCTTATGCCGGGACCGGGCCGATGCGGACAGGCGACCGGGTGACGTTCGACGGCGCCGTCATCAAATGGACGGTGGAGGTGGTGTCGATCGACCGGCCTCGCGCGATCCGCTTTCGTTATGTCGAAGGCGCGCTGGTCGGCGATACCGAATGGCGCGTGACGCCCGCGCCGGGGGGGTGCCGCGCGGCCTATATCTATCATGGCGTTTGCGCCTGCGAGGATCGCGCCGCGTCCACCTTCGGCCGCTTCGGCACCGAGTTGCACAGCATGGTGATGCAGGCCGACGCGCTCGACGGGCTGGCGCGGCTGACGACCGGACAGAGGCTCGACGCGGCCTGGCGCCAATCGGTGCGCGACAAGGTCGCGGCCGGCCGCGCCGCGCTCGTCCTCTTACGAGAGCAGGCATGATCGTCGAACGGTTCGCGAACAAGGTCGCGATCGTCACCGGCGCGGGATCGGGAATCGGCCGGGCGACCGCGATCGGGATCGCCGCCGGTGGCGGCCGGGTGGTAGTGGGCGATCTCGATGAGGCGCGCGCCGAAGAGACGGCGGCGCTGCTGCCGCCCGGTGCGGCGGTCGCCGTCGTCGGCGATCTGACCGATGACGCCGTGGCCGATCGGCTGGTCGCGGCGGCGCGTGCGCTCGGGCCGATCGATATCCTCGTCAATTGCGCGGGCTTCGGCGGCGGGCGCGCGGCGTTCGGATCGTTCGAGCCGACGCTGTGGAACCGCATCCAGGAGGTGAACCTTACCGGCCCCTTCCTGCTGATCGGCCGGGTGATCGACGCGATGGTGGAGCGCGGCAGCGGGTCGATCGTCAACGTCGCGTCGGTTGCCGGGCTCGTCGGCGAGCCCGGCATCTTCGGCTATTCGGCGGCCAAGGCGGGGCTGGTGAACCTCACGCGCGCGCTGGCGCTGCACTATGCACGCAGCGGCGTGCGGGTGAATTGCGTGTGTCCGGGCGTCACCGACACCAACTTCCTCGTGAACGTCCGCGCGGCGACCGATGCCGCCGAAATCTTCGCGCGCTATGCCGAAATGATGCCGATCGGCCGGCTCGCGCGGGCCGACGAGGTTGCCGAGGCGATCCTGTTTCTCGCATCCGACGCGGCGAGCTTTTGCGTCGGCGTGGCGCTGCCCGTCGATGGCGGCTGGACCGCCGGTTGAAGCGGCGCGACGGCCAGGTCGCGCGCGTTCACGCGAAGCTCGCCTTGATGCCGTCGATCACGAACTGCGCGGCGAGTGCCGCGAGCAGCACGCCGAGGATGCGCGTGATCATCGCCTCGAGCTTGTCGCCCAGCACGCGCATGATCGGTCCCGCGGCGAGCAGCGCCGCCATCGTCACCACCAGCACGCTCGCCATCGCCGCGAGCACCACGGCGAGCGCAAGCCCATGGTTGCGCGAGGTCATCAGCATCACCGTGGCGATCGATCCCGGCCCGGCGATCATCGGGATCGCCATCGGAAAGACCGAAATGTCCTGCACCTCCTCATGCGTCTCGGCGGCGCGCTTGGCGACCTCCTCGATGCGATGCTCGCGGCGCTGGGTACGCTTCTCGAACACCATCTCCAGCGCGATCAGGAACAGCATGATCCCCCCCGCCGCGCGAAACGCATCGAGGCTGATGCCCAGCGCCGCGAGCAGCGGCGTGCCGGCCAGCGCGAACAGCATCAGGATGGCCGCGGCGATCACCGTCGATCGGATCGCCATCGCACGGGCGTGATCGGCGCCGGCGCCGCGCGTCAGCCCCGCGAAGATCGGCGCGCAGCCCGGCGGATCGATCACCACGAAGAAGGTCACGAACGCCGAAAAATAGAGCGCGAGCATATCAGCAGCCGACGATCATCCCCGGCCCGCGCCGATCATCCCCCCATCGCCGCCAGCGCGACGCGCGGCAGCACGATGTTGCGCAGGATGTAGATGATCAGCAGCACCACCATCGGCGAGAAATCGAGCGCGCCGAAATCGGGCATGATCCGCCGGATCGGGCGGTACAAAGGCTCGGTGACGCGGCTGAGCCCGTCGAGCAATTGCCGCACGAAATCGTTGTGCGTGTTGACCACGTTGAACGCGACCAGCCACGAAAGGATCGCCTGGACGACGATGATCCACATGATCACCGAAAGCAGGAGATCGACGATCTGGAGAAGCATGATCATGGGGATACCTCGGATGCGGACGGTGTATTATTAGAACAAAGCGGCGGCGCTGCCAATCAGGCCATGCGCACCAGCGTTCCGGCACCTTCCTTCGTGAAGATTTCGATCAGCATCGCGTGCGGCACGCGCCCATCGAGGATCACCGCCGCGTCGACCCCGCCTTCGACCGCATCGATGCAGGTTTCCAGCTTGGGGATCATCCCGCCGGTGATCGTGCCATCGGCGCGCAGGCCCGCGATATCGGCGGGCGTGAGATCGCTCAGCAGGTTCTTGTCCTTGTCGAGCACGCCCGCGACATCGGTGAGGAGGAACAGCCGCTCGGCTCCCGTCGCGATCGCCAGTGCGCCCGCCATCGTATCGGCGTTGATATTATAGGTCGCGCCGTCCGCGCCGACGCCGATCGGCGCCACCACCGGGATCATTCCCGCCTTGCTGATCGTATCGAGCAGCCGCGTATCGACATCGTCGGGCTCGCCGACGAAGCCGAGGTCGCCGCCGACCTTGCGCACCGTCACCAGCCGCCCGTCCTTGCCCGATATGCCGACCGCGCGCCCGCCCTCGGCGGCGATCCACGAGACGATCTCCTTGTTGATCGATCCCGACAGCACCATCTCGGCCACCTTCATCGTCGCCGCGTCGGTCACGCGCAGGCCATCCACGAAGCGGCTCTCGATCCCCTGCGCCTTCAACGCCGCGCCGATCTGCGGGCCGCCGCCGTGGACGACGATGGGGTTGATGCCGACATGCTTCAGCAGCACGATATCCTCGGCGAAATCCTCGGCGGCATCGGCATCGCCCATCGCATGCCCGCCATATTTCACGACGAAGGTCGCCCCGGCGTAGCGCTGCAGATAGGGCAATGCCTCGGCGAGCGTCTCGGCCTTGAAGAGGAGCGCGGGATCGGGCAAATGCTGGCTCATGCCGGGCCTTTAGCGACCTCCGGTGTGGGCGTCATGCACAATGGATGACGAGGATTTTCAGCGATCCAGCCGCCGCCCCAGCGCCACGAAGCCGCTGATCAGCCAGGGCACGAGGATGATCGACAGCACCACCTTGGTCAGCATCTGCCCCGCCATCAGCCCGGCGATCGGCCGTTCGCCGTAGAAGGAGATCGAGATGAACAATAAAGTATCGACGATCTGGCTGACCGCGCTCGCCACCATGCCTCGCAGCCACACCAGCCTCCCAGCGCCTTCCCGCCCCTTGAGCTTCGAGAAGATCAGCACGTTGAGCGTCTGCGAGGTGCCGTAGGAGATCAGCCCCGCGACCATCATCCGCGCGCCTTGCCCGACGACGATCGGGAAGGCGTCGATCGCGGGCGGATACATGCCCTTGTCGGTCGGCAGCGCGAGCACGAGCTGGATCAGCGCCGCCGAGACGATCAGCGGCAGGAAGCCCCAGCGGACCAGGGCATCGGCGGCCCTGCGCCCGTGCAGCTCGGCGGTGGCGCTGCCCATCACCACCAGCAGCAGGAAACCGAAAATCCCCGCCTCAACCGCCAGCGGCCCCAGCGCCACCTGCTTCACCCCCAGCACGCCCGAAATGCAGACCATGCCGCCGTAGAATAGCGCGAAGACGAAGAGCGAGCGGGGGATCGCGGGCGTGGCTGTTTCCATGAGGGGCGAACGTAACGGCTGCTCTGGGTCTGTCACGCTCAAATCGGCAAGCCTTTCGTCATGCCAGCGCAGGCTGGCATCTCGAGCAATGAAGCGCGACCCGTCTCGGGAGACCCCAGCCTGCACTGGGGTGACGATCTCAGTGACAACCATCCGCCTTTACTGCCTATTAACCTTGATTAGCGAAACTAGCGGCTTGCTTAATTTGGGGAGCCGAAGGTTTCGTGTCGCTCGGGCGTATCAGCAATGGCTTGGCGGCGGCGCGCGACGACGTGCGCGCCGCGATCGGGCAGGCGGCGGAGCGCACCGGCGTCGCCTTCTCCTATCTGCTCGCCCAGGCGAAGAGCGAGAGCGGGCTCGATCCTAGCGCCAAGGCGGGCTCGTCCAGCGCCAGCGGGCTCTACCAGTTTCTCGACCAGAGCTGGCTGGCGATCGTCAAGAAGCATGGCGCCGAGCATGGCATGGCCTGGGCGGCCGATGCGATCAGCGCGCGATCGGGCGGCGGCTTCACGGTCGATCCCGCTTTCCGCGGCGCGGTGATGGGCCTGCGCGAACAGGCGGGGCCGGCGGCGCTGATGGCGGCGGCTTTCGCCAGCGACAATGCGGCGGGGCTCGGCCGCGCGCTGGGCCGCGCCGCCAATGCGACCGACCTCTACTTCGCGCATTTCCTCGGGCTGCACGGGGCGACGCGCTTCCTGACCGCGGCCGGCAACGCGCCCGATGCCTCGGCGGCGGCGCTGTTCCCGCGCGAGGCGAGCGCCAATCGATCGATCTTCTACGCGCGCGACGGCGGCGCTCGCTCGCTCGGCGATGTCTATGCGCTGATGGGCCGCAAGCTTTCGGCGGCGGGCGCCGACGACGATCCGGTGACCGCCGCGCCGGCCTTGGCCGCCAGCGCGCCGCGATCGGACGCGCGTCTTCAGCTTGCCGCGCTCGATGCCGGCGAGGATGGCGCGCCGGCTGATGGCGACGACGTCGCGGCGGCGCTCGCGACGCTGGCGCACAACAGGATCGACATGCTCCGCCCCACGCCCGCGCAGGCCAGGCTCGCTTATCTCATGCTTTCGATGCCCAGCGCCTGATACGGCGCCGTCAGCCGATCGCGCCCCAGGCCTCGGCGATGTCGGCGATCATCGTGCGCGCCTGACGGATCACGGCTTCGCGGTCTGCGGCTCCCGTCACCAGCAAGCGGCGCGCCTCGCGGTAGATTTTCGCCAGCGCCCCCGCGATCTCGCCGCCCCGGTTGAAATCGAGCCCCGATTCCAGCGCGTGCAGCAGCGACAAGGCGCGCGACTGGACCGCGGCGCTGCGCGTGCGATCGCCCGATCGCTCGGCGGCGGCCATCGTATCGAGCGCCTTGAGTAGTTCTTCTAACAGGATGACGATCAGCCCGTGCGGCGAGGCGCCTTCGACGCGCGCCGCGACATCGACTTCCGAATAGCGCGCGTAGGCGCCGCGCGGGCGGGAGGGGGCGCCGAACATCAGCTTTTGTTCGTCCAGATCGCGATCTGCTGGGTCAGGTAGCTCTGCGTCGCCTTGTAGGAAGCGACCCGCGCGTCCATCGTCGAGAATTGCGAGGTCAGGCGATCCTTGTAGCTGCTCTCGCTGCTCGTCAGCCTGGTGCGCTGATCGGCGAGGCTGGTCTTCTGGCTGGTGAGCGTGGTGCTGATCGCATCGAGCAGGCCACCGCTCCTGCGTAGCTGATCGCGGATCGCCTGGAGCGCGCCGCCGATGCCGGGATCGACCGTGACGGTCGCGCCGGCGATGCTGCCCGAAGCCTCGATCACCAATCCGGCGGCGGACGATACCGAGGAGGCGGCGAGGCTGTTGCCCGTCGCCTGTCCCGAAAGCCCGGCGATCGATCCCGAGGCGGGGGTGTTGCCGTTGGCGGGCACGATATTGGCGAGCGCGTAGGTGCCCGCCTTGGCCGCGCCCATCGCGCTGGTGATCCTGATCAGCGGGCTGCTGGCGTGCTGCGTGGGGTTGAACAGCGCCTCGACGCCGTCGGGATAGTTGGTCAGCGCCTTGGAGAGCGCGGCGCTGTCGAGGCTGAGCGTGCCGTCGCGGTTGGTCGAGACACCGATCTCGGCCAGCGTCGAGGGGCTGCCCGCGCTGTTGAGCACGGTGGAGGTGAGCCGCGAAAGCTGCGTCCGGATGCTGCGGATGCCGCTGTCGCCGGAAAAGGGACCGGCGCCGGTTCCGCCGGTCGCGGCGGCGGTGGCGGTCGCCAGCTCGGACTTGAGCGCGTTGAACGCGGTGACGAAGTCGCCCACCGCCTGGCTGATCGCGGCGATCGGCCGCGTCGCGCCGAGCGAGACGGTCTCGGCCGGTGCTTCCTTGACCAGAGTGAGCGTCACGCCCGCGACGAGATCGTCGATCGTGTTGCTCGCGCGATCGACGTCGACGCCGTCGAGGTTGACGATCGCATCCTGCGCCGCCTGCGCCTGCGTCAGGCCGACGCCGTTGCCCTGCGGCCAGGCAAGGCTGTCCAGCGCGCTGTCCGATCCGGCCGTGGGCGCGATCGTGAAGGCGTTCGCCGCGCCGGTCGCGCCCTTGATCGAAAGCCGCGCGCCGCCGGCGTCGGTGACGACGCTGGCGGTGACGCCCGCGCCCGCGGCGTTGATCGCGGCGGCGATGCCCGCGACCGTATTGTTGCCGCTGTCGAGCGTGACCGTGAAAGTGCCTTTTCCCGTCGTCAGCGTCAGCCCGCCGCTGCCCACGGCGGTCGCGCCCGACGGATAATGGTTGGAAACCAGCGATTGCGCCTTGGCGAGCTGCTTGACGATCAGTTGCGCCGAGAGGCCGCCGAGCTGCGCGCCGGATTGCGCGGTCGCGGTCAACACGCCCGCATCCGACGTCGTCGGCTGCGTGCGCAGGCTGCCGCCCGAGATCAACGTCGAAAGCGAACTCGCGAAACTGTCGATGTCGCTGCTGAGCGCCGCCAGTGTGGAGATTTTTGCGCTGTTGGCGGTCTCCCGGGTGGCGAGCGCCTGATCCTTGGGATCGAAGCTCGCCGCGACCAGCTTGGTCACCAGCGCCGCCGAATCGATCCCCGAGCCGACGCCCAGCGTCGTCAGGATGGACGTGGAACTCGTTGCCGAGCTCGTCGCGGTGGAGGCGGTGGTCGTCATAGGATGCAGCCTCGATAACGGCCGCCCGCCGGGCCGCTTAAGTCCGCCGACAATGAAGCGGCGTGGTTAAGAGTCCGTGTGTTTTACGGCACGGCCCGCTTCCGCGAGTTCCAGACAAACCCTAAGAAGCGGTTGCGCGGCCCTGTTCGTCGAAGCGCGCGGCGGCGGGCACCTCGACGCGCGGCTGCACGACGCCGTCCGCCATCGCGCGATCGAGGTTGAAGACGAAGGCGAGCACGGTCGCCACCGCGATATAGAGATCATCGCGCACCAGTTGCCCCGCGCGCGACGTATAATAGATCGCGCGGGTGAGCTGCGGATAATTGAGGATCGGCACCGCGTCGGCATCGGCGAGTTCGCGGATCGCGCGCGCGGTCTCATCCCTGCCCTTGGCGACGACGATCGGCGCGGCGTCGAAGCCGGGGCGGTAGCGCAGCGCCACGGCGAAATGGGTGGGATTGGTCAGCACCACCGTGGCCTCCCGGACCGCCTTGCGCGCCGATCCCGAAAGCATCTCGCGCTGGCGGCGCTTCTGCGCGCCCTTGGTTTCGGGAGAGCCTTCGGTCTGCTTGTTCTCGTCCTTGATTTCCTGCTTGGTCATGCGCAGGCGGCGGGCGCGCTGGATCATCTGCGTGGGAATATCCATCCCGGCGATCGCCGCGAGCCCCAGCGCCATCACCAGGAAGGCGAGCGTGAAGGCATGGCCGAGCTGCGCGAAGGCGGCGCGCGTATCGCCGCGCCCCATCCCCATGATGTCCGGCATCCGCGAGCGGAGCAGCCAATAAGCGACAAGGCCCAGCACGACGACCTTGGCCAGGCTCTTGCCGAGCTCGAACACGCCCTGCATCCCGAAGATGCGGCGCAGGCCGGCGAGAGGATCGAGCTTCGCGCCGTCGAAGCTCATCGCGCCCCAGCGGAAGCCGAGCGAGCCGAGCATCGCGGGCGTGCCCACCGCCGCCACCAGCGTCATCGCGAACAGCGCCGCGAGCGGCATCGCCACGGGAAACAGCAGCGCCAGAATCGCGCGGCCGGGATCGAAGCTCTCGATGATGCCATGATCGAAGCGCAGCCCCCGCCTGAGCACCTCCTCGCACGCTCCGATCATCCACGGACCCGCCAGCGCCACCCAGGCCGCCCCGGACAGCACCACCAGCGCCGTGCCCAGCTCGCGCGAACGGAGGACATCGCCTTTCTCCGCCGCGTCGCGCCGCCGCTTGGGAGTCGGAGCTTCGGTTTTCTGATCATTGTCCTGCGCGTCCGACATACCGGGGACAGTGGCGCGGGATGGTTAACCAATCGCAAAAAAGGAGGGCGGAAGGCTTACCCGCCGGCCGCGATTGCGCGCGCTTCGTCCAGCCCGCGCTCGATCGCCGCGACGATCCCCTCGCCGATCGCGGGTGCGGCGATCGCCAGCAGGATGATGCCCGCGAGCAGGGTCGCGGGCAGGCCTACCGAGAACAGGTTCATCGCGGGTGCCGATCGCGCGAGCAGGCCCATTACGATCTGGACGAGGATCAACGCGAAGGCCACCGGCAGCGCGATCGCCAGCCCCGCCGCGAAGACATCGCCGCCGAACAGCGCCAGCCCGCGCAGGCTCTCGGCTGCGGGCCACGCGCCGCCGACGGGCAGCGCCCGATAGCTATCGACGACGATCCGCGCGAGGATCAGATGCCCGCCGATCGAGAGGAACATGAAGGTCGCGAGCACCGACAGCAGCTGGCCGAGCGCGGTGCTCGGCGCGCCGCTGTGCGGGTCCATCATCGCCGCGAAGCCGAGCCCCATCGCATTGCCGATCGTCTCGCCCGCGAGCAGCGCCGCCGAAAAGCCGATCTGCACTGCAAAGCCCATCGCGACGCCCGCCAGCACCTCGCCGAACACCATCGCGACGCCCGCGACCGAGGCGACGCCGTCGGCGGGCAGGGCGAAGGGCGTCGTCGCCAGCCCCGCCATGCCGATCGCCAGCGCGACGACCAGGCGAAGCTGAACCGGCACCGCCGCCATCCCGAACACGGGTGCCGCGAAGAAGGCCGCGCCCGGCCGGATCATCGCCACCATCCACAGCCAGAGCTGGCCCTCGAGACCGGCGAAGGCGGCGGGCATCATCTCTCGACGCCGGGGGGGGGCGTCACCGGATCAAATCCGGGATGCGCGCGAACATGTCCCTGGTGAAGTCGGCGATCAGATACAGCATCGCGCCGCCGAACAGCGCGAGGCACACGCCGACGACGATCAGCTTGGGGACGAAGGACAGGGTCTGCTCGTTGATCGATGTCGCCGCCTGGACCATGCCGAGGATCAGGCCCGCGACCAGGGCCGGGATCAGGATCGGCGCGGTGGCGAGCGCCAGCACCCATAGCGCCTGCTGCGCGACCCCGATGAAATAATCGGGCTGGGCGGCGCTATCCAAATTCCCGCCCTCCGTCCGTCCCGAGCGAAGTCGAGGGACGTTGCACGGCGTGTCTCGACTTCGCTCGACACGAACGGAGATCGGAAGCTCTATTCACTGGAAGCTCGCCGCCAGGCTGCCCATCGTCAGCGCCCAGCCATCGACCAGCACGAACAGCAGCAGCTTGAACGGCATCGCGATGATCGCTGGCGAGAGCATCATCATGCCCAGCGCCATCAATGTCGATGCGACGACAAGATCGATGATCAGGAAGGGCAGGAAGATCAGGAAGCCGATCTGGAAGGCGGTCTTGAGCTCCGAGGTTACGTAGGCGGGCAGCAGGATCGAGAAGGGCACGTCCTCGGGCCGCGCGAATTTCGGCGATCCGGCGTTTTTGCCGGCGGAAGCGTTTCTCGAAAAAGCCATGTCGGCGAACAGCTTGAGATCGGTCTGGCGCACCTGGCGGATCATGAAGCCGTGGAGCACGGCACCGCCGCGCGAAATCGCCTCCTCGATCGGGATCTGGCCCGCGCCATAGGGCTTGTAGGCGGTCTGGTTGATCTGATCGACCGCGGGCCGCATCACGAACAAGGACAGGAACAGCGCGAGGCCGACGAGCACCTGGTTGGGCGGCGTCTGCTGGAGGCCGAGCGCCTGACGCAGGATCGAGAGCACGATGATGATTCGCGTGAAGCTGGTCATCATCAGCAGCAGCGACGGCAGCACCGTCAGCAGGCTCATCAGCAGCAGGATTTGCAGCGACAGCGACAGCGGCTGTCCCGTGCCGCCGATCGTCTTCATCGCGCGATCGATGCCGCCGGAGGGTGCGGGGGCGGGCGTCTGGGCGAAGGCGGGATGGGCCAGGAGCAAGGCGACGAGCAGGGCCACGAAAGCGACACCCACCTTCGTCACCCCGAACCCGATCCGGCGTCCCGCCGACTTCGGATCGACGGATAGGAAGCGGGACCCCGGGTCAGGCCTGGGGTGACGGAGCGAAAAGGCCGCCACCCTATTCCGCATCCGGCAGCACGAAATTGGGCGCGTCCACCTCGGCGATCCGATCGACGCGCCCGCGCGAGATGGCGATGAGGTAGCGCTTGCCCGCGAACTCGACCACCGCGAGCCGGCTCATCGGCCCCATCGGCACCGCATCGATCACGCGCACCGCGCGCTCGCGCTGGCCAAAGCTCAGGCCGGGTTGCATCCGCCGGTACAGCCACAGCGAAAAGACCGCGAGGCCGCAGACCAGCAGGAGGAGAGGGATCAGTCGAACCAGATAATCCAGCATCATTGGCGGCGTTCGAGTCCCCCCAGCCGCGCCTCGTTGGCGACGACGTCGACCACCCTTATGCCGAACTTGGCGCCCACAGTCACCACCTCGCCGCGCGCGACGAGCGTGCCGTTGACGAGGATGTCGAGCAGCTCGTTCGCCTGGCGGTCGAGCTCCACCACGCTGCCTTCGGCAAGGTCCATCAACGCCGCCAGCTTGAGCGAGGTCGATCCCACCTCGACCGACAGGCGCAGCGGGATATCGGCGAGCAGCCGATAGTTGCGGCCGCCGAACAAGGCTTCGGAGGGGAGGACGGGGGCTTCGGTCATATCGCTCATCCGTTCAATTCCGTCCTATCTGTTCGATCAACATCGCGGCGCGGCCATCCTGCTCGCCGATCGTGCCCGCCGCCACCTGCCGCGAGGCGACGAGCAGGGGGGTGCGATCGGAAAGCTGGATGGGGATCACGTCGCCCACCTTCAACGCCATCAACTGGTCGAGCGTGATCTCGGGGCGCGCGAGCACGCTGCGCACGGGCAGGCGCACTTCGGCGAGCGCCCCGGAAAGCCTGGCGCGCCATTCCTCGGCCGCGCTCGGTGCCTTGTCCTCGATCCGGTGCGCCAGGCGCTCCTCGATCGGCTTCAGCACGGCCAGCGGGTAGACGATCGCGACGGTGGTCGAGGCGCAGCCGTCGGGCGAGAGCGTGAAGCGCTGGATCGCGACCTGATCCTCGAAGCGCACGAAGCCGATATCGGCGATCGCGGTCTCGCGCTGGACGAGTCGCGGTGCGATCGGGGCGAGCATCTGCCATTGTTCGGCGAGCGTGCCGACGATGCGATCGAGCAGGCGGCCGAGCAGCAATTCCTCGCCGCCGCTGAATTCCTTGCGCGCGAAAGGCTCGGCCTGGCCCAGCCCGCCGCCATAATAGCGCTCCAGCAGGGCGGCCACGAACGCCGGATCGATTGCCACCATCATCCCGCCGTTGAGCGGATCGAGCCGATAGTGGCTGAGGCTGGTGAAGGGCGCGAGCGTGTCGGTCCAGCTCTGATAATCGCCGGTGGCGATCGGCTGCGCGATGACGCGGGTGCGCGCCGCCGCCATCGGCTCGATCGCGCCGCGCAGCGCGCGCGCGGCCTTCTCGCCCATCCGCTCCAGCGCGACGAGGCGTTCGCTCGGGCGGTCGCGTCGCGCGCCGAGCGCGTAGTTCTCGGGCGACGGCGCCTGCGCGATCGAAGCGCCGTCGACGCCCAGTTCATCGAGGATCTGCGCGGCCAGATCGTCCGGCAGCGCGGCGGCCCGCGTCATTGGATCACGAAGCTCGTGAAATAGACATTGTCGACCCCGCCGAAGCCTTCCTGCTGCTTGAGCACATTGTTGATCGCATCGCGCAGCGATTTCCGCAGCGCGGCCTTGCCCTGCTCGCTGTTGAGCGTCTCGGCCTCCTGCTGCGACAGCACTTCGAGCACGGCGGAGCGCACCGGCATTTCGGCGCGCTTGAGATTATCCAGCACCTTCTCGTCGTAGAAGGTCGATACGCCCAGCCCGACCTGCAGGAAGCCATCGGTATCGCGCAGGTTGGAGGTGAAATTCTGCTCCATCTGGAAGTAGGTCGCCTGATATTTGGCGGGATTGATCGTCGCGGGCTCGGGCCCCGAAGCTTCCTTGCCATGCTCGCTGCCGTCCTTGAGCATCAGCTTGGGGCGGTTGGGATCCTCGACCGGGCCGGCATGTCCGCCCCGCCCGGCGGCATAAAGCCCCGCGCCGACGCCGCCGCCGATCAGGATCCCGGGTGCTACGACGAACAGGATCAGCTTCTTCATCATCCCGCCCTTCTTCTTGGGCGTGGGGGTGGCGGGGGCATCGGTCATGGCTGTTCCATTCACGCGTAAAGGTCGCGATCGGACGATTCATCCGATGCGCGGGAGAAGGCGGGTTGCTGGCGGAGAGCCGCGGCCTGCTGTTGCGGCGCGGGCCGGCGATCCTGACCCTGCTGGCCGCTGGATTGCGCCATCGATTGCGGTTGCGGCTGGCGCGCGCTGTCACCGCCGGTCTGGCCGCCGCCGGTGGAGACGCTGGTCTCGCGCAGGTTCAGACCCTGCGCGCGCGCTTCGGCGGCAAGGCGGGGCTGGGCATCGGTCAGGATCGCATGCGCCGCGTCGGTATCGGTGGTCATATGCACCGAAGCGCCGTCCGCCCCTTGCGCGATATCCACGGTCAACGCGCCGAGATGTTCGGGCGCCAGCGTGAAGCGCAGGTGGGAATCGGCACCCCCCGTCGCCGCGATATCGCGCGCGAGTCCGTCGAGCCAGCGATCGTCGCGCGCTATGGCGAGGTGCCGCGTCGCGACCGCATCGATCGAGCCCGGATCGACGATCATGGCGGTCCCCTCGATACGCGCCGCCGCACGCCCGGCGGTGTGGAGCGGCTGTTGCACCTGGGTCAGCGATATATCCGGTTCCGCCGCCGCGGAATGGATCGCCCCGGTTTTGAGTTGCTCGTCCGGCGAGAGCGCCGCCGCCTGCTCCCCGGACTTGGCTTTGGCGGCATCGTCCACCGATCCGGGCGCGATCATCCGCGTGCCACGATAGGAAGCGGTCGATACCGGCTTGCCGATGGCGGGTGCGATGCGTCCGGTCTGCGCCGAATCGAAAGGTGCGGCGGGGG
>NZ_CAHJXD010000200.1 GCF_903644055.1 Sphingomonas bacterium
CCGCTTCGCCGATCGCGGCGAGCGGGGCGAGGTGGCGGGCGATATTGCCCTCCAGCCAGCGCCGTAGCCGGCCGCAGACCGCATCGCGCACCGCCTCCGGCAGGGCGCCCAGCGCGCGGTGCGGCTCGAAGCGGGGATGGAGCAGGCTCTTGCCGCGCGTCAGCCGCGCGACGACGTCGCCGCGCCAGAACAGAGCGACGGGGCGGCCGGGATCGGTGGCGAGGTTGAAGGCGGCGTCCTCGTCGGCGATCAGCGCCTTGGCGCGCTTGCCGAGCTCCGCGCCGAGCCGGCGCTCGGCGGCGGCCATCAGCCGCTTCATGTCGCCGTGGCGCGCCAGCGGATCGGCCTTGAAGCGGAAGCCGATCAGCAGCCCGATCGCCTCGCCGTCGACGGTGACGGTGCCGTCCTCCGCGACCTTCATCGGCAGCAGATCGGCGCCGCGCGCGCCGAGATCGCGCATCAGCACCGAGGTCCGCCGATCGACGAAGCGCTGCGTCAGCCGCTGGTGGAGCGCATCCGAAAGCCGCTCCTCGATCCCGCGCGCGCGCTCCGCCCACAAGGCGGGATCGGCCAGCCAGTCGCGGCGGTGCGCGATATAGGCCCAGGTGCGCACGCCCGCGAGGCGGTCGCTGAGCGTCTCGACATCGCCCTGCACGCTTTCGAGCCGTACCAGCTCGTCGGCGAACCAGGGTACGGGCAGACGGCGGTCGCCCTCGCTGAGGTGACGGAAGATGCGCGCGATCAGCCGGGAATGCGGCTCGGCGCCGGTCTTGCGGAAATCGGGCAGCCCGCACGCCTCCCACAGCCGCGCGACCATCGCCTGTCCGCGGGCAGCCTCGCGCACCCAGGGCTCGTCGGCGAGGCGCTTGAGCACCGCGAGATCGATCGCCTCGGTGGCGGGGCGCAGCACGATATTGTCGGGGCGCCGCTCGAGATCGGCGATCAGGCGATCGAGGCTGGTGGTGTCGGGATCGCCGTCGCGCCAGTAGAGATGATCGAGCGCCGGGATATGATGGCCCTCGATCGCATGGACCTCCTCATCCTCGAAATGCGCGTTCGATCCTTCGAGGCTTAGCGAGCCGAAGGTGCCGTCGCGCTGGTGGCGCCCCGCGCGCCCGGCGATCTGCGCCATTTCCGAGATCGTCAGCCGCCGGGTCTTCCTGCCGTCGAACTTGCGCAGCGAGGCGAAGGCGACGTGGCTGACGTCCATGTTGAGCCCCATGCCGATCGCATCGGTGGCGACGAGATAATCGACCTCGCCCGCCTGGAACATCGCGACCTGCGCGTTGCGCGTGCGGGGGCTGAGCGCGCCCATCACCACGGCGGCACCCCCGCGCAGCCGGCGCAGCATCTCGGCGACCGCATAGACCTCCTCCGCCGAGAAGGCGACGATCACCGAGCGTTTGGGCAGCCGCGAGAGCTTGGCGGGGCCGGCATAAGTGAGCGTCGAGAAGCGCGGGCGGGTGATGATTTCGGCCTCGGGGACGAGCGCCGACAGCATCGGGCGGAGCGCCTCCGATCCGAGCAGCATCGTCTCCTCGCGGCCGCGCGCGCGCAGGATGCGATCGGTGAAGATGTGGCCGCGCTCGCGATCGGCGCCGAGCTGCGCCTCGTCCAGGCCGACGAAGGCGAAATCGCGATCCAGCGGCATGCTTTCGGCGGTGGTGAGGAACCAGCGCGCTTTCTCGGGGACGATTTTCTCCTCGCCGGTGACCAGTGCCACGGACTCGCGGCCCTTGATCGCGACGACGCGATCATAGACCTCGCGTGCGAGCAGGCGCAGCGGAAAGCCGATCAATCCGCTCGAATGGCCGCACATGCGCTCGACCGCGAGATGGGTCTTGCCCGTGTTGGTCGGACCGAGCACCGCGACAAGCGGCCGGTCTGCGAAACGCGTCATGGCGGGCTCAAGATGGCGGGTCGGCGCGCAAAAGCAAGTGGAACCCGCTCGGCGCGCAAGTTCCGCAATTCGCCGCCGAAACGACTCGCCTCGTCGCAGCTTCGCGTGAAGACCCGCTGATTAGTTTGACTTTAACCATCCTCCTTCACAGTCATCGCCGCCGACGGTCCGGCAGAGGCCGCCGAACAAGGATTAGGGGCATGATGATCCGGCGCGAGGCGGAACTCCTCATGGAAGGCGGCGGCGGGACGGCGGCGCTCAAGCCGCGCGGCCTCGCCTTGCTCGACACGCCCGCGATTCGGCGCAGTCTCGACCGGACGCAGGGAATCGACCTCGTCGTCGATCTCGGCGCGCGGATCGGCAGCCGCACCTGGTGGCGTGGGCTCGCCACCTGCACCGCGCTCTGCGCGATCACGTTCAGCCTCGCGCCGTCGTTTCGCCCGCTGATCGGCGCGTCGCCCGCGCCGATGGGGCAGGCCCAGGCGCAGCAGATGCGCGTGCAGGCGATCGCGCCGCTCGCGCTGGGCGCCGACACCGGCGCCCATGCGCCCGCGACCAATCTCGTCGAGCGGCTGGTGGAGACGCCGGAGCGCCCGCAGATAAGGCTGACCGCCAGCATCGGCCAGGGCGACGGCTTCGCGCGCGTGCTGGAGCGCGCCGGCGTCGGCGAGGATCAGGCCAGGACCGCCGCCGATCTCGTTTCGCAGCAGATGGCGCTGGGCGAGATCAAGCCGGGCACGCGGATCGATCTCACGCTCGGCCGCCGCCCCAACCGATCGGTGCCGCGTCCGCTCGACCGGCTGGCGTTCCGCGCCAAGCTCGAACTGGCGCTGGAGGTGGAACGCGCGGGCCAGGCGCTCAGGCTGGTGCCGCATCCGATCGCGGTCGACGAGACGCCGCTGCGCGTCCAGGGCCGTGTCGGCGCGGGGCTGTTCGCCGCCGCGCGTGCCGCAGGCGCGCCCGCCAAGGTAATCGAAACCTATTTGCGCGCGATGGCGCAGCATGTCGCGGTCGGCGCGATCCGCGCGGGCGACCGCTTCGATCTGATCATCGCGCACCGCCGCGCCGCGACCGGCGAGAGCGAGACCGGCGGATTGCTCTACGCGGGGCTCGACGAGGGCAAGAAGGTGCTGCGCCTGCTCAAATGGGATCTCGCGGGCAAGGAGCAGTGGTTTGACGCCGCCGGCGTTGGCGAACGGCGCGGCCAGATGAAGATGCCGGTCGCCAACGCGCACGTCACCTCCAGCTTCGGCATGCGCTTCCACCCGATCCTCGGCTTCAGCCGGATGCATCAGGGGATCGATTATGGCGCGCCGATGGGGTCGCCGATCGATGCCGCGACCGACGGCGTGGTCAATTTCGCGGGCTGGCACGGCGGGCATGGCAATTATGTCCAGATCCGCCACCCGGGCGGGCTCGGCACCGGCTATGCGCATATGAGCCGGATCGTCGCGCACGCGGGCGAGCATGTCCGCGCCGGGCAGTTGATCGGTTATGTCGGCTCGACCGGACTCTCGACCGGGCCGCATCTGCATTTCGAGGTGTTCAAGAACAATGTCGCGGTCAATCCGCTGAGCGTGAAGTTCACGCAGGCGGCGCAGCTTGCCGGGGGCGAGCTCGCGCGCTTCAGGTCGACGCTGGCGCACCTGCTCGCCACCCGCGTCGGCGGCTGAGGTCTGCCTGCGATGCGCCGGATGCCGATCTTCGCCGCGGTGGCCGGAATGGCCGCGCTCGCCGCCCCCGCCTTCGCCGCGGACGATCCGCCGCCGCGCGTCATCGTCTCGGGCAGTGCCATGGTCTCGACCCCGCCCGATCGCGCCCAGATCGATTTCACGATCCACGGCGAAGGCGCGACCAGCGACGAGGCCGTCACCGCGATGGTCGCCAGGCGGCAGGCGATCGATTCCGGGCTGGCGCGCTTCGGCGGGCGCGCCGACGCCGGTGCGTCGCGCGTCGCGGTCAGCGAGGTGCGGGCCCCCGATTGCAACCGGCAATCCTATGGCGCGCCGCGGCTTTCGACCGGCGCCTGCGCGATCATCGGCTATACCGCCGATCTGACGATCGTGCTGCGCACCGCCGCGATCAACGACGTCGGCACGATCGTCGGGCTGATCGGGCGGCTCGGCGGCAGCAACCCGCACGTCGATCGCTTCTTCCTCGCCGACGATCATGACGCCCAGCGGCGCGCCACCGCCGCCGCGCTCCTGAACGCGCGCCGCGAGGCCGAAGCGCTCGCCGCCGGC
>NZ_CAHJXD010000201.1 GCF_903644055.1 Sphingomonas bacterium
CGCGAGGCGGGGATGGGCGCGCTCGACGAACAGGGCTTCTCGGTCGATGGCCTGCGCGAACAGGCGGCGAAATTGTTCGGAACGCTGACGCAGGCGGCGGGGACGGCGGCGACCGAGGCGCTGGCGGCGGCGAAGACGAGCGCCCGATCCTGATATACGGGATCTCGGCGCAGGCTGGGATCTCCGTGCGGCAAGAGGACGGCTGGTGTCAGGAGACCCCAGCCTTCGCTGGGGTGACGAACGTTAGACGTCAACAGGATAAACTCTTAAAGGCGCGTTCCCCACGCAACGCGCCGTTCAGGTTTGGAACTTCATGATACGTGCGGCCCTATTGCCGACGAGCCGTGCGCACGGCGCCAACGAGAGAGACAGGATGACCAAGTTTCGCACCGCTATCGCGGCCCTCGCCTTCGCCTCCACCGCGATCGTCGCACCCGCGCTGCTCGCGCCCGCCGGCGCGGCGGTCGACGCGTCCGATCCGCAGCGCTTCGTGCAGACGCTGACCACCGATGCCTTCGCCGCCGCCAACGGCGACAAGGGCCAGGCCAAGGCCAAGTTCCGCGCGCTGCTCGCGCAGCATGTCGCGGTCGACGAGATGGGCGATCGGCTGATCCGCCGCTGGCTGCCGACGATCACGCCCGCGCAGCGCGCCGCCTACAAGGCCGCGCTCCCGACCTATCTGGTCGGCACCTACACCGACAATCTGATCACTTATTCGGACGCGACGATCAAGGTGATCTCCGCCCAGCCGGGCAACGCGGGGATGGCGAGCGTCATCACGACGGTGCAGAAGCCCGGCCGCTCGCCGGTGCGCGCGATCTGGAGCCTGATGCAGGTCGGCGGGCGATGGAAGGTCTCCAACGTCACCGTCGCCGGGATCAACGTCGCGATGGCGCAGGCGGCGGACTTCGACAGCGTCGTCCAGCGGCAGGGCTTCGACGCGCTCGTCAGGATCATGCGCGCGCGCGGATAATCTAGCGTTGCGCGCGGCGCGCAAAACGGCGAGAAACGGCGCATGAGCAAGCTCCACCTCGTCTTCGGCGGCCGCGTCAAGAATCCGCAATTCCTGGAGTTCGAGGATCTTTCCAAGCTGGATGTCGTCGGCTTCTACGCCGATTATGCCAGCGCCGAGAAAGCGTGGCGGGCGGCGGCGCAACGATCGGTGGACGATGCCGAGATGCGCTATGTGGTGGTCCACATGCACAAGTTGCTGGAGCCCGATCTCGAGGCCTGAGGACGAGCGTTATGCCGAGCGGTAACGCCATTTGAGCAGCGGCCGCGCCAGCAGCACGCCGGCGAGGAAGCCCCCGACATGCGCGGCGGCGGCGATCGCGATGCCACCCGCGAGTGAGGCGATGCCGAGCAATAGCTGGATGCCGACCCAGGCGGCGGCGAGCCAGGCGATGTGGAGCCAGCGGGCAAGCTCGGGAGAGAGCCGCGAGGGGCGGCGCTGGCCGTAGAGGATCGCATAGGCGCCGACCAAAGCCGAGATCGCGCCCGAGGCACCGATCATCGGCACCGCCGAATGCGGCCCGACCAGATATTGCGCGAGCGCCGCGGCATAAGCGCCGAGGCCATAGAGCAGCACCGTCCCCCAGCGGCCCAGCGCGACCTCCACCTCCCGCCCGCAATAAACGAGCGTCAGCAGATTGACCCCGAGGTGGATCAGCCCGGCATGCAGCAGGGTCGCGCTGAGCGGCGTCAGCCACAGCGGCAGCGCGTGGGGGACGATCAGCCCGGCGATGCGCGCGGGAATGAAGCCGCCGAGCAAGGCCGCCTGATTGGCCTGGCCGGTGGCGGCGATGAGGAAATAGCTGGCGACGGTCGCGACGGCGAGCGCGATCGTGGTTTCGGGCGGGCGGGTTTTCATAAGCAGGTTCCTCCCCAGCATGGGGAGGGGGACCAGCCGCAGGCTGGTGGAGGGGGTTCGCCACCAGCGTCGCATCCGATTGTGAGCCCCCTCCACCACGCGCTACGCGCGCGGTCCCCCTCCCCGTGCCGGGGAGGAATGGAGCAAGCCCTCACGATCTCGCTCAGACGAACTCGATCTTTTCGACGACATAGTAGCGATCGCCCGAGGGGACGGTGACTTCGACCTCGTCATCGACGCGGCGGCCGATCAGCGCGCGGCCGAGCGGGCTGTTGTAGGAGATGCGGCCCGATTTGGCATCGGCCTCGGTCTGGCCGACGAGCTGATATTTCACCGGCTTCTCATCCTCGTCGAGCAGGGTGACGGTGGCGCCGAACACCACCTTATCGCCGGACAAGGTCTTGGGATCGATGATCTGCGCGCGGGAGAGCCTGTCCTCGATATCGGCGATCATCGCCTCGACCTGGCCCTGGCGCTCCTTGGCGGCATGATATTCGGCGTTTTCGGAAAGATCGCCATGCGCGCGCGCTTCCTCGATCGCGTCGATGATCTGCGGACGCTCGGTCTTGAGCCGCGCGAGATCGGCGTTGAGCATGTCATAGCCCTCCACCAGCATCGGCTGCTTCTCGTCGATCGCCATCACAACCCCTTCAATCAAAAACGGCTTTCCCGCGCCGGTCTCAAGCCAGCGCCCGCAAATCGCGATGTCGGGAAGCTACGGCCTGCTATGATAAGATTGGAGCGAGCGCACTTCAAGCGGGCGCGCGCGCAATGCGGCGATCGCCTCGACCGCCGCGACCCCGGCGGCGGCGGTGGTGAAGTAGGGAATGCGCGCGAGCATCGCCGAGGCGCGGATCGATTTCGAATCCTGCAACGACTGCCAGCCCTCGGTGGTGTTGAGCACGAGCTGGACTCCGCCGTCCTTGAGCCGATCGACGACATGCGGGCGCCCCTGCGCGACCTTGTTGACCGTCTCGACCGCCAGCCCTCGCGCGCGCAGATACTCGGCAGTGCCGCCCGTGGCGATCACCGTGAAGCCGAGTTCGATCAGGCGGCGGACGCCGGGCTCGACCACCGGCTTGTCGCCGTCCTTGACCGAGACGAAGGCGGTGCCCGCCTGCGGCAGCACGGTGGACGCGCCGAGCTGCGCCTTGGCGAAGGCGGTGGCGAAATCGCGGTCGATCCCCATCACCTCGCCGGTGCTCTTCATCTCGGGCGAGAGCACGGGATCGACGCCGGGGAAGCGCGCCCAGGGAAAGACGGCTTCCTTGACCGCGATATGATCGGTCTCGCGCGGGATCGCCGGCAGATCGCGGAGCATTTCGCCCGCCATCACCCGCGCGGCGATCTTGGCGATGGCCACGCCCACCGCCTTGGCGACGAAGGGCACGGTGCGGCTGGCGCGGGGATTGACCTCGATCAGATAGACCTGGCCATCCTTGACCGCGAACTGGACGTTCATCAGTCCTTTCACCTTGAGCGCGCGGGCGAGCGCATCGGTCTGCCGCTCGATCTCGGCGACGATCGGCGCGGGGAGGCTGTGGGGCGGCAGCGAGCAGGCGCTGTCGCCCGAATGGACGCCCGCCTCCTCGATATGCTGCATCACGCCCGCGACGACGACATCCACGCCATCGCCGATCGCATCGACATCGACCTCGATCGCATCGCGCAGATAGCGATCGATGAGCACCGGGCTGTCGCCGGAGACCTGTACCGCGGTCTCGATATAATGTTCGAGCTGGGCGGGCGTTTCGACCACCTCCATCGCGCGGCCGCCGAGCACGTAGGAGGGGCGGGTGAGTACGGGATAGCCGATGCGCTCGGCGACGAGCAAAGCCTCCTCGCGGCTGCGCGCGATGCCGTTGGCGGGCTGTTTCAGGCCGAGGCTCTCGACCAGTGCGGCGAAGCGCTCGCGATCCTCGGCGAGGTCGATCGCGTCGGGCGAGGTGCCGAGGATGGGAATGCCGGCATCCTCCAGCTCCTGCGCGAGCTTGAGCGGAGTCTGGCCGCCGAACTGGACGATGACGCCGACGAGCTCCCCCTTTGAGGCCTCGACATGGAGGATCTCCAGCACGTCCTCGGCGGTCAGCGGCTCGAAATAGAGGCGGTCCGAGGTGTCGTAATCGGTGCTCACCGTCTCGGGATTGCAATTGACCATGATCGTCTCATAGCCGGCCTCGGTCAGCGCGAAGCAGGCGTGGCAGCAGCAATAATCGAACTCGATTCCCTGCCCGATCCGGTTGGGCCCGCCGCCGAGGATGACGATCTTGCGCGCGCCCGTCGGCTGGCTCTCGCACTCAGGTTCGCCGAAGCTGGGCGCCTCGTAGGTCGAGTACATGTAGGGCGTCTTCGCCTCGAATTCGGCGGCGCAGGTGTCGATGCGCTTGAAGACGGGGCGGACGCCGAGCTTGTGGCGGTGCGCGCGGACCTCGGCCTCGGTGACGCCGCCGGTCATCGCGGCGATCGCGTCGTGGACGATGCCGCCGCCGCGCGCCTGGCCGCGCTTCATCCCGGCGAGATGCGCGGAGTTGAGCGCCAGCCAGGCGAGGCGCTTGTCGGAGAAGCCCATCGCCTTGAGGCGACGAAGGTGCCGGGGATCGTTGGGCAGGCCGTCGCGGCAGACTTGCTCTTCCGCCGTAACGATCTCGTCGAGCCGCTCGATGAACCAGGGATCATAGCGCGCGATCCGGCAAACCTCCTCGACGAGAAAGCCTTCGCGCAGCGCCTGCGCGGCGATCAGCAGGCGATCGGGGGTCGGCTCGGCGAGCGCCGCCTCGATCTCGGCGCGCGGGCGCCCCTTGAGACGATCGACGACGTTGAGCCCGGAAAGCCCCGTCTCGAGCCCGCGCAACGCCTTCTGGAGGCTCTCATGGAAGTTGCGGCCGATCGCCATGACCTCGCCGACCGATTTCATCGCGGTGGTGAGATGGTCGCTCGCGCCCTTGAACTTCTCGAAGGCGAAGCGCGGGATCTTGGTGACGACATAATCGATCGTCGGCTCGAAGCTCGCGGGCGTGGCGCCGGTGATGTCGTTGTCGATCTCGTCGAGCGTGTAGCCGACCGCCAGCTTCGCCGCGACCTTGGCGATCGGGAAGCCAGTCGCCTTCGACGCCAGCGCCGAGGAGCGCGAGACGCGCGGGTTCATCTCGATCACGACCAGCCGGCCCGACTTGGGATCGACCGCGAACTGGACGTTGGAGCCGCCGGTCTCCACGCCGATCTCGCGCAGCACCGCGATGCTGGCGTTGCGCATGATCTGATATTCCTTGTCGGTCAGCGTCAGCGCGGGGGCGACGGTGATGCTGTCGCCGGTGTGGATGCCCATCGGATCCACGTTTTCGATCGAGCAGACGATGATGCAATTGTCGTTGCGATCCCGCACCACCTCCATCTCATATTCCTTCCAGCCGAGGACGCTCTCCTCGACCAGCACCTCGGTGGTCGGCGAGAGATCGAGGCCGGAGGTAACGATCTCGATGAATTCGCGGCGGTTGTAGGCGATGCCGCCGCCCTGCCCGCCCATCGTGAACGACGGGCGGATGATCGAGGGGAGCCCGACATGCTCCAGCCCGGCAAGCGCCTCCTCGACAGAATGCGCGATGCCGCTACGCGGGCTTTCGAGCCCGATCCTGTCCATCGCGTCGCGGAACTTGAGCCGATCCTCGGCCTTGTCGATCGCCTCGGCGTCGGCGCCGATCATCTGGCAATTGTACTTGGCGAGCGTGCCGTCGTTCCAGAGCGCGAGCGCGGTATTGAGCGCGGTCTGCCCGCCCATCGTGGGGAGCACCGCGTCGGGCCGCTCCTTCTCGATGATACGCGCGACGATCTCGGGGGTGATCGGCTCGATATAGGTGGCGTCGGCCATATCCGGATCGGTCATGATCGTCGCCGGGTTCGAATTGACGAGGATGATCCGATACCCCTCCTCGCGCAGCGCCTTGCACGCCTGCGTCCCCGAATAATCGAACTCGCACGCCTGCCC
>NZ_CAHJXD010000202.1 GCF_903644055.1 Sphingomonas bacterium
CCGGCCTTGAGCCGGGGTCCCGCTTCTTCTTCGACGTCGGCCAAGCAGCGGGACCCCGGCTCAAGGCCGGGGTGACGTTCAGCTTGGGAACGGGTGGAAGGGGTGAGTTTCAACCCCTTCCGATCCATCAATAATAATTGGCGGGGTTGGGCGTCGGCATGTTGCAGGCCCGCTGATGGCCCTTCTTGCATTCGCTGACCTGCCAGCGCCACACCGCCATCGCATCGGCATAAGCGCGCTGCTGGCGTGCCCAGCGTGCATCGGTACGGTCGACCGCCGCGTCATGCTGCGCGAGCGCGGTCATATAAGCGGCGCGGTCGGCTTCATATTGTGCCTGACCCTCGGCGGTCGTCGCCGTCGTGATCTGGGCATCGGTCATGACGCTCGCGTTGGCGGCGGTCGTGCCCGGATTGGGCGAGGCGGGTGCGGGCTGGGGGCTGTTCGGATCATAGGCCTGCGACAGAGCGGGCATGGCCAAAGCGGCGGCAAGCGCGCCCGCGAGGATGGTCTTACGGAACATGGCACTACTCCTGCTGATGGTCGCACCCCAACGCATCGGAGGTAGGGCCGTTCCGGCAGCAGCTAGCCGTCGACCGCCGAGAAGGAGCCGCTGCCCTCGTCGAGCAGGTGGAGCTGTCCATCGGCGATCGCGAAATAGGCGCCTTGGAGGCGCAGGCGGCCTTCCTGCTCGCGGGCCCTGATCGAGGGGAAGGTTCGCAGATTCGCGAGGCTGACCTTGACGCAGGCCAGTTCGAGCGCGTGGACGGCATCGCCGGGGGGGAGCCCCTGCGCCTCGATCGCGTCGCGGGCTTCGTCGATAAGGCCGACCCAATCGGCGATGAAACCGCCCTGGCCGGGGGGCGCATTTTCGAACAGCCGTCCGAGCGAGGCCTTCACGCCCCCGCATGCGCCATGCCCCATCACGACGATCTGGCCGACCTCGAGCACCGATACCGCGAACTCCAGCGCCGCCGAAACGCCGTGGCGCCCGGGCGTCGTCTCGAACGGCGGCACGAGGTTGGCGACGTTGCGCACCACGAAGATTTCGCCGGGCGAGACATCGAATATCTGCGTGGGATCGACGCGGCTGTCCGAGCAGGCGATCACCATCGTCTTGGGGGACTGTCCCTCGGCAAGCTCGGCCCAGCGCGCGCGCTGCGGGCTCCAGCCGTCGCGGCGGAAGCGCCTGTAGCCTTCGATCAGCTCGTCAAAATCATTCGGTTCGATGCCCATGATCGCGCCGTTAGCGGCTGCCACCGCATTGGCAAGACCCCGGATGCGTGGGGTGGCAACTCGCCTCGGGAATCGCTATCTGTCGCCCCATGAACGAGCCCCTTCCCATTCGTCCAAGCGACCTGACCAGCCAGAGCGAGGCGCGCCAGCGCAAGCCCGATTGGATCCGCGTGAAAGCGCCGATGGGCAAGGCGTTTTCGGAAACCCAGGCGCTGATGCGGCGGCTCAACCTCGCGACCGTCTGCGAAGAGGCGGCGTGCCCGAACATCGGCGAATGCTGGACCAAGAAGCACGCCACCGTGATGATCCTGGGCGACACCTGCACGCGCGCCTGCGCCTTCTGCAACGTCAAGACGGGCATGCCGCGCGCGGTCGATCCCTTGGAGCCCAACCATGTCGCCGATGCCGCCGCCGAGCTGGGGCTGGAGCATATCGTCGTCACGTCGGTCGACCGCGACGACCTGAAGGACGGCGGCGCGAGCCAGTTCGTCAAGGTGATCGAGGCGCTGCGTCGCGCCACGCCCGCGACGACGATCGAAATCCTCACCCCCGACTTCCGCAACAAGGCCGATGCCGCGATCGAGGCGATCGTCGCGGCGCGCCCCGACGTCTACAATCACAATCTCGAGACCGTGCCGAGGCTGTATCCGACGATCCGCCCCGGCGCGCGTTATTATGCGTCGCTGCGGCTGCTCGAAAGCGTCAAGAGGCTCGATCCATCGATCTTCACCAAATCGGGCGTGATGGTCGGGCTGGGCGAGGAACGGCTGGAGATCCACCAGGTGATGGACGACATGCGCTCCGCCGGGATCGATTTCCTGACGATGGGGCAATATCTCCAGCCCACTCCCAAACATGCCAAGGTCGCCGATTTCGTGACGCCCAAGACGTTCGAGGCTTATGCCGCGATCGCGCGCGCCAAGGGCTTTCTGCTGGTCGCCGCGAGCCCGCTGACCCGATCCTCCTATCACGCCGGCGACGATTTCGCGCGGCTGCGCGCGGCACGCGAGGCGCAACTGGCGAAGGTTACACTCTAATGGTCCGCCCCGCGCGAAGCGGGGGGCGGGGCGCCGCTCGCCTTCCCATGGTCCCTCTGTCCATTTGCGGTGGGCGATAAGCGATGCCCCGCCACGCCGAGACGCGCCGGCTGCCTTACACGCCGGAGCAGATGTTCGATCTGGTCGCTGATGTCGGGCGCTACGCCGAATTCCTGCCATGGGTGATCGCGGTGCGCGTGCGATCGGATAGCGGGAGCGAGATGGTCGCCGATCTGATCGTCGGCTTCATGGCGTTGCGCGAGAAATTCACCTCGCGGATCGAGAAGCGGCGTCCGGAGCGCGTCCATGTCGATTATGTCGAGGGGCCGCTCGCCTATCTGCATAACGATTGGGCGTTCCGGGCCGACGGCACCGGCGGCTGCATCGTCGATTTCACGGTCGATTTCGCGTTCCGCAGCAAGCTGTTCGAGGCGCTGGCGGGGCAGATGTTCGGGTTGGCGCTGCGCAAGATGATCGGCGCCTTCGAAGAGCGCGCCGCGAAGCTTTACGCCAAGTCCGCCGCCGTCGGGGGCAACAGCAGTTCGAGCGCGCATAGCGCCGCCTGATGGCGGATGCCGCCGCGCCCGAGATCGCCGAAGCGGCGCTCGTCGGTCAGCGCCTTTTCCGGATCGTCGCCGGCCAAGGCGCGCGCGTAGATCACCGTCCCGACCGGCTTGCGATCGGAGCCGCCGCCCGGCCCGGCGATGCCCGTGATCGCCACCGCGACATCGGCGTTCGCCTTGGCGACCGCGCCATGCGCCATCGACCATGCGGTCGCCAGCGAGACCGCCCCGAAGGTTGCGATCACATCCTGCGCGACGCCGAGCAACGCGATCTTGGCCTCGTCGGCATAAGTGACGAAGCCCGCCACGAACACGTCCGACGATCCGGGTATTTCGGTCAGTGCGGCGCTGACGAGCCCGCCGGTGCAGCTTTCGGCGACCGCGATCGTGCGGCCGGCGGCGCGATTTTCATCGACGACGCGCCGGGCGAGCGCGACGATATCCTCGGGCAGCAGATGTTCGCTCATCATCGCGGTTCTGGCCGACATATGTGAAGCACGCCGGCTATCCCCTTGTCTTTCCTGTCGGCGATCGTCGCCGCCATCGCCGCCAATCGCCCGACGTTGCGCCCCGGCAGCGGTGCGACCTGGGCGACCGCCGCGTCGACGATGGCGCAATCGGCGAGGCTGACCTGCCTGGTGAGCAATTTGCCGACCAGCGGCTCGGCCAGCATCCGCAGCACGTCCGAATCCATCTCGGCGGGCATCGGCTGGCCCAGCAACTGGCCGAAGAAGCCCGCGATCGTGCGCCGGGCGAGCGGCCACGCCGCATCGGCATCGGGGCGATAGCGATCCGCCAGCGCCTGCGCGTTGGCAAGCAGATAGGCGTTCCGGGGGAGCGCGGGGGCACAGCGTTGCGCCAGGCCCTGCACCAGCGAGGGCAATGCGAACGTCACGAGCGCCGCCGCCTGATCCTGCGTGACGCAGCGCGGCGCCTGCGCGATCGTCGCGGCGGGAAGAGCGAATGCCGCCAGCGCGAGGGCCGGCCGCCTCATGCGCGCCGCTCGGGAAGGCGAACGGTGGCGACCGCCTGCGCGGCGATGCCCTCGCCGCGCCCGGTGAAGCCGAGGCTTTCGGTGGTGGTGGCTTTCACGCTGACCTGCCCTTCCTGAAGCTCCAGCAGTTCGGCGATTCGCGCGCGGATCGCTGGGCGGTGCGGGCCTATCTTCGGCGCCTCGCAGATAATGGTCAGGTCGACATGATCGATCCGCCCGCCCGCCGCGACGACGAGATCGCGCGCATGAATCAGGAAACCGCTGGAGGGCGCGCCGCGCCAGCGCGCGTCCGAGGGCGGGAAATGGCTGCCGATATCGCCGTCGCCGATCGTGCCGAGCAACGCGTCGGTCAGCGCGTGCAGCGCGACATCGGCGTCCGAATGGCCGGAAAGCGCGCGATCGTGCGGGATGCGGAGGCCGCCGAGCCAGAGGCCGTCGCCCTCGGCAAAGGCATGGACGTCGAAGCCCATCGCGGTGCGCGACACCAGCGCGGGCGCGAACCGGCGCTCGGCGGCGCCGAAATCCTCGGTCCAGGTCAGTTTCTCGAGCATCGCGGACCCCTCGACCATCGCGATTTGATGGCCTGCCTTGCGCACCATCTGAGCATCGTCGGTCGCCTCGATCAGCGCATCCCATCCCGCGTGCGCCGATCGCAGGACCTCGGTTCGAAAGGCCTGCGGGGTCTGGACGCGGACCAGGCTCTGGCGGGGCACGATATCGCCGAGCGCATCGCCGCCGAGCGCCAGCGTATCGGCGACCGGCAGCACCGGCACCGCGCCATCTCGCCCATCGAGCGCGGCGAGCAGGCGATCGACGACCTCGGGCGGCAGGAAAGGGCGCGCGGCATCGTGGACCAGCACGCGCTCGCTATCGACCGCCGTCAATCCGCGCGCGACCGACTCGCGCCGCAGAACACCGCCGATTATCGGGAACGGGAGCGGACGATCGCCGATCGCGGCGCGATACAGCCCCTCCTGTCCGGCACCGATCACCACCTGCACATCATCCACGCCGGGATGCGCGAGCAGCGCGTCGATCGCATGGGCGAGCACCGCCTTTCCCGCGACAGGGCGATATTGCTTGGGGATGTCGCCGCCGATGCGGCTGCCGGAGCCCGCCGCAACGACGAGCGCCGTGGTGCGGTGGCTCATCGCAGGCGCGCTTACCCTGTTGCGAAGGGCTTGAACACCGCTTGCCGCCGCGCGCCGCGCCGGCTAGGGCTCTGCCGCTTTTTTAGGCAATCGAGTGAAGTCTGTGTCGCGCCTCAAGCCTATCCAGATCGGGCCCGTCCGCATCGAAACGCCGGTGATCCTGGCGCCGATGACGGGCGTCTCCGATCTGCCGTTCCGCAAGATGGTGCGTTCGTTCGGCTCGGGGCTCAACGTCACCGAGATGATCGCCAGCCAGGCGGCGATCCGCGAGACGCGGCAATCGCTGCAAAAGGCGATGTGGGATGCGACCGAGGAGCCCGTGTCGATGCAGCTCGTCGGCTGTACGCCCCATGAGATGGGCGAGGCAGCGAAGCTTTCGGCCGACAAGGGTGCTGCGATCATCGACATCAACATGGGCTGCCCGGTGCGCAAGGTGGTCAATGGCGATGCGGGATCGGCGCTGATGGCCAAGCCGGAGCTGGCGCGCGCGATCATCAAGGCGGTGGTCGATGCGGTCGATGTGCCGGTGACGCTGAAGATGCGGATGGGGTGGGACCATCACAGCCTCAACGCGCCCGAACTGGCGCGCATCGCCGAGGACATCGGCGTCCGGATGATCACCGTCCATGGGCGCACGCGTTGCCAGCTCTACAAGGGAAGCGCGGACTGGGGCTTCGTGCGGCGCGTCAAGCAGGCGGTATCGGTGCCGGTGATCGTCAACGGCGATATCCTGTCCATCGAGGATGCCGATCGCGCGCTCGAGCTTTCGGGCGCCGACGGCCTGATGATCGGGCGGGGCGCCTATGGCCGGCCGTGGCTGCTCGGGCAGGTGATGCGCTGGCTGGAGCATGGCGAGCGCCGCGCCGATCCCTCGATCGATGTCCAATATTCCACGCTGATCGATCATTACCGGCAGATGCTGTCGCTGTACGGCACCGAAGTCGGCGTCAACATGGCGCGCAAGCATCTCGGCTGGTATACCAAGGGACTGCCCGGATCGGCCGAGTTCCGCAATCGCGTGAACCAGGAGCCCGATCCGAAGGTGGTGCTGGCGATGCTCGCCGAATTCTACGCCCCGTGGCGCGCGCGGGAAGCGGCTTGAGCTTTCCGCCGCGTTCGCGCGGCCTTTCGGGCAAGACCGCGACCGAGCTTTTTTCCGCGATGCCGACGCCGCTGCTCGCCGTCGACGAGGCGGGACTGATCCAGGAGGTCAACGCCGCCGCCGAGCAGCTCCTGGTGCTGTCGCGCGCCGCGCTTGCCGGCGTATCGGTCCATGATGCGATCGGTTACGAGCTCAATCCCACCGCGGTCGAGACGCCGCTGGTCGCTTACGGCGAGGAGCTGGTCCTTCCCGGCGGCCGCGGCCAGCGGGCCGACGTTCTGATCGCGCCCTGGCCCGAGCGCGCGGGCTGGAGCATCATCGCCCTTCATGCGCAATCGTCCGCCGCATCGATCGCCCGGCGCAGCCGGCACGGCAGCGGCACGCTGACCGCGGCGGGCGCGGCGGCGATGCTGGCGCACGAGATCAAGAATCCGCTGTCGGGGATTCGCGGCGCCGCGCAACTCCTCGAATCGGGGCTGAACGACGAGGCGCAGGCGCTGACGCGGCTGATCCGCGACGAGGTCGATCGCATCGCCGCGCTGATCGACCGCATGGAGGGCTTTACCGATACGCGCCCGCTGGAGACGAGCGCGCAAAACATCCACGCCATTCTCGGGCATGCGCGATCGGTGGCGACGACGGGCCTGCCCGGCAACGTCAAGGTCCAGGAACGCTACGATCCGTCGCTCCCGCACGTGTTGGTTCATCGCGATTCGCTGGTCCAGGTGCTCATAAATCTTATCAAGAATGCCGCCGAAGCTCTTGGTCCTCATGGCGGAGAAATTGTCCTGACCTCGGCCTATCGGCATGGTGTCGGCACGGTAACGGAACGCGGCGGGCAGCGCCGGTCGCTGCCGATCGAGGTTTGCGTGATCGACGACGGGCCGGGCGCGCCCGCCGATCTCGCCGAGCATCTGTTCGATCCCTTCATCACCTCGAAGCCGACCGGACGCGGGCTCGGCCTCGCATTGGTCCACAAGCTGATCGCCGATCAGGGCGGTATCGTCGAATATGCCCGCGAGGGCCGGCCCGAGCGGACGGTGTTTCGTATCCTGCTGCCCCGCGCGCCGCGCGCCGCCGAGGGCGTGGCGGAATGAGCGGCGGGCGCATCCTCGTCACCGATGACGATGCCGCGATCCGCACGGTGATCCGCGAGGCTTTGCGCCGCGAGGGCCATGTCGTCGAAACGGCGGCGAGCCTCGCCGAACAACGGCGCGCGCTCGCCGATTTCCGCCCGCAGGTGCTGGTGACCGATGTCGTGCTGCCCGACGGCAACGGGCTGGAGGGGATCGACGAGGTGCGGCGGCACGATCCGCAACTGCCGATCATCGTCCTCTCGGCGCAGAATACCTTCACGACCGCGTTGCGCGCCACCGAGCAGGGGGCGTTCGATTATCTGCCCAAGCCGTTCGATCTTTCGGAGCTTTCGCGCGCGGTGAGCGATGCGCTGGCGGCCGGCAGCCGGCACGAGGACGTCGCCGTACCGGATACGGCCGAGGATTTGCCGCTGATCGGCCGATCGCCGCCGATGCAGGAGGTGTATCGCACGATCGCGCGCGTCGTCGCCAACGACCTCACGATCCTGATCCTCGGCGAGAGCGGCACGGGCAAGGAGCTGGTCGCGCGCGCGATCCACGATTTCGGCCCACGCGCGGGCGCGCCCTTCGTGGCGATCAACATGGCGGCGATCCCCCGCGAGCTGATCGAGAGCGAATTGTTCGGGCACGAGCGCGGCGCCTTTACCGGCGCGGCACAGCGCAACGCCGGCCGGTTCGAGCAGGCGCAGGGCGGCACATTGTTCCTCGACGAGATCGGCGACATGCCGGCCGAAGCACAGACACGGCTGCTGCGCGTGCTCCAGTCGGGCGACTATATGCCGGTGGGGTCGGCGCGGGCGATCCGCGCCGACGTCCGCGTCATCGCCGCGACGCACCAGGATCTCAACCGGATGATCGGCGAAGGCTCGTTCCGCGAGGATCTGTATTATCGTCTCAACGTCGTGCCGATCCCGCTGCCGGCGTTGCGCGACCGGGGGGACGACGTCGCCGAGCTGGCACGCTATTTTCTCGATCGCGCCGCCGCCGACGGCCTGCCGCGCAAGACGCTCGATGCCGCCGCCGCGGCGCGTCTGGCGCAGCATGGCTGGCCGGGCAATGTCCGCGAGCTCGAAAATCTGATGCGCAGGCTTGCGGCGCTGGGCCGCGATCCAGTGATCGGGCTTTCGCAAGTCGAGCAGCAGTTCGCCGGCGCGGGGGCGACGGCCGCCGCCGGCCAATCGCTCGAAGCGGCCAATCTGGGCGATGCGATCGAACAGCAGCTCGCGCGGTACATCGCCAGCTATGGCGCGGCGCTGCCGCCGGACGGGCTTTACGATCGCGTGCTCGGCGAGGTTGAGAAGCCATTGCTCAAGCTCGTGCTCGCCGCCGTGCGCGGCAATCAGCTCCGCGCGGCGAAACTGCTCGGTCTCAACCGCAACACCTTGCGCAAGAAACTGACCGAACGCGGGGTCGGTCCACAGGTACGGCGCCCCGATTAGGATTGTCTGTTGAGATTGAACTTTCGTCACCCCGGCCTTGAGCCGGGGTCCCGCTGCTTGGCCGACGCTTAAGAAGAAGCGGGACCCCGGCTCAAGGCCGGGGTGACGTTCAGCTTGAACTGGACAGCCTCTGGCGCGCGGGCGCCTCTGGGGCTCGCCCCGTCGCACTGTGCTTGAATCGCCACCATGCTGTGGTATCCAAGCAACGAATGGCCGGACCGTCCGCACCGATCGCCCCCAGCGCTTCGCGCCGCTTCGGAACGCGGCAATCGCGCTTGCGGCGGCGGCTGACTTTGCTGCTGCGCGGGCGCCGCATCATGGCGCTGGCCGAGCTGGCGGCGGTCGCGATCATGATCGTGATGGCGGCGGTCGCTTATGCGGCCTTGAGCCATGGCCAGGCACCGCAGCGGCCGCTCAAGCCGCCCGTCGTAGCGCTGCTGCTGATCGGCAATCTGATGCCGGCGATGGCGCTGCTCGTATTGCTCGCGCGTCGGCTGGCGCGGGTGCGCGCCGAGCGATCCGGGATGCGGGGCAGGGCGACGCTGCACGTGCGGCTGGTGGCGCTGTTCTCGGCGATCGCGGCGCTGCCGACGCTGCTGGTGGCGATCTTTTCGTCGCTGCTCTTCCAATATGGCGTCGAATTCTGGTTTTCGGATCGCGCGCGGATCGTCTTGCAGAATGCCGATCGGGTTGCGCTCGCTTATGTCGAGGAGCATCGCAACCGCCTGCTCGACAATAATGCCGCGATGGTCGGGGATCTGGTCAACTGGCTCAACACCGCGCCCAGCGACGACCCGCGCTCGAACTTCTATTTCGCGAGCCAGGTCTATTATCGGCAGCTCGATCAGGCCGCGATGATCCGCATCGCGCCCGATGGCAGCCGCAACCTGATCTGGTTCGCCAACCTCAACAATCGTCGGCCCGATCGGCTGCTGCCCACCGCGTTGATCCCGACATTGGCCGATGGCCAGCCTCATGCGCGCGTCCTGGCCGACCGGCTGGAATCGGTGATGCGCCTGGATCGCGCGACCAGCACCTATCTCTGGATTTCGCGGCACGCCTCGCCATTGGTGCTGGCGCAGGTAGGCCGGGCGAATACCGCGCTTGGCGAATATCGCGCGCTGCTCGCCCGCTCGCGCATCCTGCAACTTCAGTTCAACCTCGCGCTCTACGGCGTCTCGCTGCTGATCGTGGCGATCGCGATCTGGGTGGCGCTGACGGTCGCCGACCGTCTGGTGCGGCCGATCGGCGAGCTGGTCGGCGCGGCGCGGCGGGTTGCGGCGGGCGATCTGGCCGCGCGCGTCAATCCAAGCCGTCGCGCGCAGGACGAGGTCGGCACGCTGGCGGCGGCGTTCAATCGCATGACGCGGCGGCTTCAGGAGCAGACCGGGGCGCTCGAAAGCCGGCGCGCGCTGACGGAGGCGGTGCTGTCCGCGGTTTCCGCGGGCGTGATCTCGGTCGATGCGGCGGGACTCGTGACGATCATCAACCCTTCGGCGACGACGTTGCTCGCGACCGAGGAAGCGGCCGCGATCGGCGCCCCGCTGATCGAGCTTGCGCCCGAGCTCGCCCAGTTGCTGGGTTCTGGCGAGCGCGAGGCGGTGATCCAGATCGCGGCCGGCGGCGAAATACGCACGCTCGCGGCGACCGTCGGCCGCGCCGGCGCGGGGCATGTGCTGACGTTCGACGATATCACCCAGCAGCTTGCGGATCAGCGCCGCGCCGCATGGTCGGATGTCGCGCGGCGCATCGCGCACGAGATCAAGAATCCGCTGACCCCGATCCAGCTCGCCGCCGAACGGCTCCAGCGCCGCTACGGGCGCGAGATCGAGGGGGACAATGGCACGTTCGAGCGGCTGGTCAGCACGATCGTCCGCCAGGTCGGCGATATTCGCCGCATGATCGACGAATTTTCGGCCTTCGCGCGCATGCCCAAGCCGAGCTTCGCCGAGGAATCGCTGGTCGATCTGGCGCGCCACGCGCTGTTCCTGCACGAGGTTGCGCACCCCTCGATCGGCTTTCGGCTCGATGCGCCGCCCTCGGACGCGCGGATGGTCTGCGATCGGCGCCAGTTGGGGCAGGCCTTCACCAACCTCGTCAAGAATGCGATCGAGGCGATCGAGGGCAGGGGCGAGGATGCGCCGAAAGGCGAAGTGGTCTTCGCGATCGAGGAGCATGGCCCGCAGTGCGTCGTCACCGTCTCGGACAATGGCGTCGGCCTGCCCGCCGAGCGCGAGCGGCTGACCGAGCCGTACATGACGACGCGCGCCAAGGGCACCGGCCTCGGTCTCGCGATCGTGCAGAAGATCGTCGAGGAGCATCTCGGCCAGATGACGTTCGGCGATCGGCCGGGCGGCGGCGCGATCGTGCGGCTGTGCTTCGAGCCGGCGGCGCTGCTGCCGCTCGCAGCACCGGGAAACGGTTCAGACGACAGACAAGAGCCGACGCACATGGCCCAGGCCGGGAGACGATAGACGATGCCGCTCGATATCCTGATCGTCGACGACGAGGCCGACATTCGCGAGCTGGTGGCGGGCGTGCTGGAGGACGAGGGCTATGCGCCGCGCACCGCCGCCGATGCCGATACCGCGCTCGCCGCCTTGGCCGAGCGGCGGCCCAGCCTCGCCTTGCTCGACGTCTGGCTGCAGGGATCGCGGCTCGACGGCCTCCAGCTTCTCGACGAGATCAAGCGGCGCTATCCTTCGCTGCCGGTGATCGTCGTATCGGGGCATGGCAATCTCGATACCGCGGTCGCCGCGGTGCGCCAGGGCGCGGTGGATTTCATCGAGAAGCCGTTCGAAAGCGAGCGCCTGCTGCACCTCGTCGCGCGCGCGACCGAGACCGACCGCCTCCGCCGCGAGAATGCCTCGCTTAAGGCGCGGATCGGCGACGATGCCGAACTCACCGGGCTTTCGGGCGCGATCAACCAGGTGCGCGCCACGCTCAAGCGCGTCGCTTCCACGGGTAGCCGCGTGCTGATCTCGGGGCCGGCAGGGGTCGGCAAGGAGGTGGCAGCGCGGCTGCTGCACGACTGGAGCCTGCGCGCGGGCGCGCCCTTCGTGGTGGGGGCGGCGGCGCAGATGACCCCCGAGCGGCTGGAGGAGGAATTGTTCGGGATCGAGGATGCGGGCGAGGTCGTTCGTCCCGGCCTGCTCGAGGAAGCGCATGGCGGCACCCTGTTCCTCGACGAGATCGCCGACATGCCACTGACCACGCAGGCGCGCATCCTGCGCGTCCTGACCGATCAGAGCTTCACGCGCGTCGGCGGCAGCCGCGTGACGCGCGTCGACGTGCGCGTCGTATCTTCGACCTCGCGCGATCTCGCCGAGGAGATCGCTGCGGGGCGTTTCCGCGAGGATCTCTATTATCGGCTCAACGTCGTCCCGGTGCACCTGACGCCGCTGAGCGCGCGACGCGAGGACGTGCCGCCGCTCGCCGAGCGCTTCGCCGCGCGCTATGCCGCCGAACGGCGCGTCTCGACGCCGACGATCACCCCCGATGCGATGGCCGCGCTGCAAGCCTATGACTGGCCCGGCAATGTCCGGCAGCTCCGCAACGTCATCGAACGGACGATCATCCTGGCGCCGGGCGATCGGCTCGCGGCGATCGATGCCGATATGCTGCCGCCCGAAGTGCTGAGCACGCAGGCGGAAATCGTGCCGTCCAGCAATCGCACGATCATGGGATCGCCGCTGCGGGAGGCGCGCGAGACGTTCGAGCGCGAATATCTGCGCGTTCAGATCCGCCGCTTTTCCGGGAATATCAGCCGTACCGCGACCTTCATCGGGATGGAGCGATCCGCGCTGCACCGCAAGCTCAAGACGCTGGGTCTCGCCGATCCGCGTAGCGACGAGGAGTGATCTTATATCTTGAGCACGCTACGCTTGTGCTGCGCTGCAAAATGCATAGATTGATCGTGTCGGAGAATGCCGACATGCCGCAATGAACGCACCTCGCGGGCCACGACCCGCCAATCACCGGAGAACCGGACAATGGCCGAAAAAGCCGCCAAGACCGCCAAACCGAGCGGCAACAACAATCTTCAGGACATTTTCCTGAACTCGCTCCGCAAATCGAAGACGCCGGTGACGATGTTCCTCGTCAAGGGCGTCAAGCTGCAGGGCATCATCACCTGGTTCGATAATTTCTCGGTGCTGCTGCGCCGCGACGGCCAGAGCCAGCTCATCTACAAGCACGCCATCTCCACCGTCATGCCGGCGCACAGCGTCGACCTGTCGGCGATCGACGCCGCGTTCGACGAGAAGAAGGCGCCGATCCTCCAGGAAATCTTCCTCGCCGCCGTGCGCCGCTCGGGCGATCCGGTGACGATGTTCCTGGTCAACGGCGTCATGCTCCAGGGCGAGATCGCCGCCTACGACCTGTTCTGCATGCTGCTGCGCCGCGACGGCATGAGCCAGCTCGTCTACAAGCATGCGATATCGACGGTGCAGCCGATGCGCCCGCTCAACCTGATGAGCGGCGAGGAGGATGACGCCGACGTGTGAGGCGCGAAGCGTGACGGAACAACCCCGCTCCGGCGGGCTTGATCGGGCATGAGCGGTTTCACGCGAGAGGAAGGCGACGAGGTCAGGCGCGGCGCGCGTGCGATCATCGCCTTGCCGGAGCGCGGCGATGTGCTGCGCGACAGCGACGCGCGGCTGGAGGAGGCGGCGGGCCTCGCAGGCGCAATCGGGCTCGACGTGCGCGATCGCATCGCCTTCCGGGTCCGCCAGCCCAAGCCCGCGACCTTGTTCGGATCGGGGCAGGTCGAGCAGATCGCCACCGCCGCGCGGATGGCGGAGGCCGAACTGATCGTCGTCGATGCGGGTCTCACGCCCGTCCAGCAGCAGAATCTGGAGAAGGCCTGCCAGGCCAAGGTGATCGATCGCACCGGGCTGATTCTCGAAATCTTCGGCGAGCGCGCCGCGACCGCCGAAGGACGCCTGCAAGTCGAGCTGGCGCATCTCGACTATCAGGCCGGACGGCTGGTGCGGAGCTGGACGCACCTCGAGCGCCAGCGCGGCGGCTTCGGCTTCCTCGGCGGTCCCGGCGAAACGCAGATCGAGGCCGACCGCCGGATGATTCGCGATCGCATGGCCAAGATCCGTCGCGAACTGGAGCAGGTGCGCAAGACGCGGGGGCTGCACCGCGCCCGCCGCAGCCGCGCACCCTGGCCGATCGTGGCGCTGGTCGGCTACACCAATGCCGGCAAATCGACATTGTTCAACCGGCTGACCGGCGCCGACGTAATGGCCGAGAATTTGCTGTTCGCGACGCTCGATCCGACGATGCGGCAGATCGCGCTGCCCGGGCTCGACAAGGTGATCCTGTCGGACACGGTGGGGTTCGTGTCCGATCTGCCGACGCAGCTCGTCGCGGCCTTCCGCGCGACGCTGGAGGAAGTCACCGCCGCCGACCTGGTCCTCCACGTCCGGGATATCGCGCATCCCGACAGCGACGCGCAGCGCGCCGACGTGCTCGCCGTGCTGGCGGAGATCGGAGTCGGCCCCGGGGTGGAGCTGGACGGCGCCGCCGATCCCGTGCCGATCATCGAAATCTGGAACAAGGTCGATGCGCTCGATGCCGAGGAGCGCGACCATATCCTGACCGATGCGCGCTATAGCGACGAGGTGATCGCCGCGTCGGCGCTGACCGGAGAGGGCATCGACGGGCTCAGGCGCCGCGTGTCGCAGAAGCTGCTCGCCGGCGCGCGCGTGCATCGCCTCCGGCTGCCCGCCGGCGATGGGCGGGGCCTCGCCTGGCTGCACCAGCATGGCGAGGTGATCGATCAACAGCTCGAGGGGGAAGCGATCACGCTGGAAGTCCGTCTCTCGCCCGCCGAATGGAGCCGCTTCCAGGCCCGCGGTTGAGTCTCCGCCGAGGCGGCCCGCAGGATTAGGGATGTTGACTCTCGTCACCCCGGCCTTGAGCCGGGGTCCCGCTTCTTGTTCGACATTGGCAGGCAGCAGGACCCGGCTCAGGGGGGGTGACGGTTCAGCTTGAACGGACAGCCTCTAGGCGGCTTCGGATCCCGGGATTTCGGCGATCAGCGCGAGGATGCGCTCGGCCTGCTCCTGCCGGCAGATCAGCAGATCGGGCAGGTACGGGTTTTCGCAATTGTAGATCAGCGGCGAGCCATCGGCGCGCGAGACATGCAACCCCGCCGCCCTGGCGACCGCCGCCGGCGCGCAATTGTCCCATTCATATTGGCCGCCGGTGTGGAAATAGATGTCGGCCTCGCCGCGCACCACCGCCATCGCCTTGGCCCCCGCCGAGCCCATGGGCACGAGTTCAGCCCCCAGCTTTTCCGCCAGCAGCAGCGCCTCTTTGGCCGGCCGCGTCCGGCTGACCAGCAGCCGCGGCTTGCCGGCATGCGGCGTCGGCGCCGCGCAATCCTCGGAAGACAGCGTGACACCTAGGCCCGGCAGCGCCACCGCGCCGATCACCGGCGCGCCATCGATCGCCAGCGCGACATGCACCGCCCAGTCGGTCCGCCGTTCGCCATATTCGCGCGTGCCGTCCAGCGGATCGACGATCCACACGCGGCTGACCGCGCAACGCGCGACACTGTCTGCTTCCTCTTCCGAAAGCACCGCATCGTCCGGCCGCGCGCTCTTCAGCGCTTCGATGATGAAGCTGTTGGCGGTGCGATCGCCCGCCTTGCCCAGCGCCTTGCCGGCGAACAGCCCCGAGGTCTGGATCGTCAGCAGCAGCTCGCCGGCGACCGTGGCGATCTTCGCGGCGAGCGCGGCATCGCTCAGCGCACCGATGTCCGCTTCGGCGTCGCTCATGGGATCAGTTTCGCGATGATCAGATCGGCGGCCTCGTCGGGCGTCATTCCGGTCGTGTCGATCCGGATCTCGGGATCCTCGGGCGCCTCATAGGGGCTGTCGATACCCGTGAAGTTCGCGAGCGTCCCGGCGCGCGCCTTCGCATAAAGGCCCTTGACGTCGCGGGCCTCCGCATCGGCGAGCGGCGTATCGATATGCACCTCGATGAACTCGCCTTCGGTGATCATCGCACGTACCATGTCGCGCTCGGCGCGGAACGGCGAGATGAAGGCGGTGATCACGATCAATCCCGCGTCGGTCATCAGCTTGGCGACCTCGCCCACCCGGCGGATATTCTCGACACGATCGGCCTCGGTGAAGCCGAGGTCGCGATTGAGCCCGTGGCGGACATTGTCGCCGTCGAGCAGGAAGGTGTGGCGATTCATCCGCGCCAGCTTCTTCTCGACGATGTTGGCGATCGTCGATTTGCCCGCGCCGGAAAGGCCGGTGAACCACAGCACGGCGGGCTTCTGGTTCATCAGCGCGACGCGTGCCTCGCGGGTGACCTCGGTCGCCTGCCAATGGACGTTCTGCGCGCGGCGCAGCGCGAAATGGATTATCCCCGCCGCGACCGTCGCGTTGCTGAACCTGTCGATCAGGATGAAGCCGCCGAGCTGGCGGTTGTCGCCATAGGCTTCGAACACCAGGGGGCGATCGGTGGAGAAGTTGGCGACGCCGATCGCGTTGAGATCGAGCGTCTTGGCGGCAAGATGCTCCATCGTGTTGACGTTGACCTGATATTTGGGGGCCTGCACCGTCGCCGACACCGTCTGCGTGCCGAGCTTCAGCCAGAATGCGCGCCCCGGCAGCATCTCCTCGTCCGCCATCCAGACGATCGTCGCCTCGAACTGGTCGGCGGCCTCGGGCGGGGCGGAGGCGATGGCGATGACGTCGCCGCGACTGCAATCCACCTCGTCCTTGAGCGTCAGCGTCACCGACTGGCCCGCGCCGGCTTCATCGAGATCGCCATCCATCGTGACGATCTTGTCGACGGTCGAGGTCTTGCCCGAGGGCAGCACGCGGATCGCGTCGCCGGGCTTGACGACGCCGCTGGCGATCAACCCCGAAAAGCCGCGGAAATCGAGATTGGGGCGGTTGACCCATTGCACCGGCATGCGGAACGAGCGCGCGCGATCGGCCTCGCTATCGACGACGACCGTTTCGAGATGCTCCAGCAGCGCCGGCCCCTCGTACCACGGCATGTTGGCGGAGTTGGCGGTGATGTTGTCGCCCTTGAACCCCGATATCGGCATCGCGACGAAGCTTTCGATGCCGATGCTCTGCGCAAACGCGCGATAATCGGCGACGATCGAATCGTAGCGGGGCTGCTCGTAGCCGATCAGGTCCATCTTGTTGACCGCCAGCACGAGGTTGCGGATGCCGAGCAGGTGCGCGAGATAGCTGTGACGCCGCGTCTGGGTGAGCACGCCCTTGCGCGCATCGATCAGGATCACCGCCAGATCGGCGGTGGAGGCGCCGGTCACCATGTTGCGCGTATATTGTTCGTGACCCGGCGTATCGGCGACGATGAACTTGCGCTTCTCGGTCGAAAAGAAGCGATAGGCGACGTCGATCGTGATGCCCTGTTCGCGCTCCGCCGCCAGACCGTCGACGAGCAGCGCGAAATCGATCTCCTTGCCCTGCGTGCCGACGCGCTTGCTGTCGGCCTCAAGCGCGGCGAGCTGATCCTCAAAGATCATCTTGGAATCGTAGAGCAGCCGGCCGATCAGCGTCGATTTGCCGTCGTCGACGGAGCCGCAGGTGATGAAGCGCAGCAGGCTCTTGCGCCGATGCGTTTCGAGATAGGCGTCGATATCCTCGGCGATGAGGCTTTCGACCTGATAGGCGGAGTCTTGGGCGTTGGTGACGGTGGTGGACATTTTTTACTCCGTCATCCCGGCGACTACCGGGATCTCGTGAGATTGGGGGTGTGCGATCGCGAGGTCACGGCCTGCCGGCCGAGACCTCAGCCCGCGCGGGGGCGACATGGCACTGCATGCCATGTCAGAAATAGCCTTCCTGCTTCTTCTTCTCCATGCCCGCGCCGCCCGCATCCTTGTCGATCGCGCGTCCCTGCCGCTCGGAGGTGGTGGTCAGCAGCATTTCCTGGATGACCTCGCTGAGCGTCGCCGCCTCGCTTTCGATCGCGCCGGTCAGCGGGTAGCAACCCAAGGTGCGGAAGCGGATCGAGCGCTCCACGGGCACCTCGCCCGGTTCGAGCGGGAAGCGATCGTCGTCCACCATCAGCAGCATGCCGTCGCGCTCGACGGTCGGGCGCTTGGCCGAAAAATACAGCGGCACGATCGGGATATCGTTGAGCTGGATATATTGCCAGATGTCGAGCTCGGTCCAGTTGGAGATCGGGAAGACGCGGATGCTTTCGCCCTTGGCCTTGCGGGCATTGTAGAGGTTCCACAGCTCGGGCCGCTGATTCTTGGGATCCCAGCGATGATTGGCCGACCGGAACGAGAAGACGCGCTCCTTGGCGCGGCTCTTCTCCTCGTCACGCCGCGCGCCGCCGAACGCCGCGTCGAAGCCATATTTGTCGAGCGCCTGCTTCAGGCCCTCGGTCTTCCACATATCGGTATGGAGCGCGCCGTGGTCGAACGGGTTGATCCCGCGATCCTTGGCCTCCTGATTTTGATAGACGAGCAATTCCATGCCGCTTTCCTGCGCCATGCGGTTGCGAAGTTCGTACATCGCCTTGAACTTCCACGTCGTATCGACATGGAGCAGGGGGAAGGGCGGCGGCGAGGGGAAGAAGGCCTTGCGGGCCAGATGCAGCATCACCGCCGAATCCTTGCCCACGGAATACAGCATCACCGGCTTCTCGCATTCGGCGGCAACTTCGCGAAGGATATGAATGCTTTCGGCTTCCAGCCGCTCGAGATGGGTCAGGTGCGTAGCGGTATCGGTCATCGTTCATCCAGTTAAAGCTCGGGCGCATTGGCATGAAGCATCGCACAGCTCACCTCCCATTTGGGAGGTAAGCCAACGCGCGATCTCAAAGGTTCGTGGTGGATGGCGCACCCGGCTGGATTCGAACCAGCGACCACAGGCTTAGAAGGCATGTGCTCTATCCAGCTGAGCTACGGGCGCCCGCCAAGGCCGATAGCGTGGATTGCGCGGGCGCGGAACCGCTATAGTCTGCGCTTATGGATACCGCCCCGATCGCCGCCGCCCCAGGAACCGTTGCCGTTGGCGCCGATGCGCTCGCGGGCAAATCGCTCCGATATTTCGATTTCGCGATGGCGGCCTTCGTCACCATTCTGTTGCTCTCCAACGTCATCGGCGCGGGCAAGGTCGCGACGGTCGATCTGCCGCTGATCGGCGGTTGGCCGTTCGGCGCGGGCATCCTCTTCTTCCCGCTGAGCTACCTGCTCGGCGACGTGCTGACCGAGGTCTATGGTTATTCGCGCGCGCGGCGCTGCATCTGGGCGGGGCTGGGCGCGATGCTGTTCATGGCGTTCATGAGCTTCGTGGTCGTGGCCCTGCCGTCCGCGCCGGGCTGGGGCGGGCAGGCGGCCTATGAGCAGGTTTTCGGGCAGGTGCCGCGCATCGTCTTCGCCTCGATCACCGCCTTCTGGTTCGGCGAATTCGCGAATTCCTATGTGCTGGCGCGGATGAAGCTGTGGACCGGCGGGCGGATGCTGTGGACGCGGACGATCGGATCGACGGTGGTCGCCGAGGGGATCGACAGCTTCCTTTTCTATCCGCTCGCCTTCCTCGGCGCGACGGGGTGGACGGGCGCGCTGGTGTGGAAGGTCCTGCTCACGCAATGGGCGCTCAAGGTCGGCTGGGAGGTGTTGCTGACCCCGCTGACTTATGCGGTGGTCGGCTTTCTCAAGCGGCGCGAGGGGATCGACGTGTTCGACGAGCGGACCGACTTCTCGCCTTTCCATCTCCGCACCTGAGGATCAATCCTCCATCATTGCCGCCAGCGCGGGCGAGATATGCTCGGTCGGCATGTCGGCGATCACGATGATCCGCGCCGCGATGGCGTGCGCGGCGGCGAGCGCCAGCCCCGCTTCGGGGCCCAGAACCGTCAGCGCGGTCGCCCAGGCGTCGGCGAGCATCGCGCTCGGATGAACGACGCTGACCGAGCGGACGCCATGCGCGGCGGGTGCGCCTGTGCGCGGGTCGATCGTATGGCTGCCGTGGCGGTAATCGCCGGAGGTCGCGATCGCGAGGCCGTGCAGCGCGATCCGTAGCGGCGCACAGGCGGCCCCCGGCGGATCCTCGAGATCGACCCACCAGGGATCGCCGTCGGGGCGCATCCCCGCGCCCTTAAGCTCGCCGCCGATCTCGACCAGCCAGTGGCGCGCGCCCATCGCCGCCAGTACGCCGCCAAGCGCATCGACCGCATGCCCCTTGGCGATCCCCGAAAGATCGAGCGCCAATCCCCCTGGCTGACGAAGGCGGCACGCGGCACTATCGAAGGCGAGCCGCCGGTAGCCGCTGGCCGCGCGCGCCTCACCGACCGCTGCGGCGGAAGGCGTAGGCTGTAGCCCCGGGGGGCCATAGCCGAGCAGATCGACGAGGCGCCCGAGCGTCGGGTCGAATGCCCCCTCGCTCAGCGTCGCCATGGCGATGCCGGCGGCGATCACCGTCGCGAAATCGGGCGGCAGCGGCAGCCAGGTGCCCGCCGAGGCGCGATTGAAGCGCGACAACAGCGATTTCGGCTCCCAATGGCTCAGCTCGGCGACGATCGCCCCGAGCCGGGCCTCGACCCGCCGGCGCACGGCATCGGGCTCCAGCGCGGGCGCGGCATAGAGGACCGACCAGCCCGTCCCCATCGTCTCGCCCGCCAGCCGCACGATCGGACCGACAGGCGGTCCCCGCGCCTCGATCCGCGCGGGCAACGCGATACGCTGCGTCGTCAGGGGGCGAGCACCTCGACGGTGGCGGTATAGCTCATCCGCCGCTCGGTCGCGCGCGGCTCGGAGGGATGATTATCGGTTGTCGTCGCGTTGAGCCAGTAAAGGCCTGCCGCGGGCCATTTGATGGTCGCGACGCCATCGGCGCCCGTCGTCACCTGCAACGCATTGTCGCTGTCCCGATAGCGGCGACCACCCGAGACGAGCGTCAGCTTGAGGCCGGGGGCGGGCTTGCCGTCGATCATGAAGCGGAAGCGCGCCGGCTCGTTCGAGATCAGTTCGTCGGGGTGCGTGAGCGGATCGAGCTCGAGGCCCTTGCCGGTGGGCGTGATCACCGTCCTGGTCGGTGCGCCGGACGTCACGAACACCTCGTTGCGCATCGAGACTTCGGTGAGCTTGACGTCGGTCGCTTCGGCCGGAATGTCCTTTACCGCGATCGGGGGCGGACGCTGGAAGCCGGGGCCGCCCGGCAGGCCCGGCGCTCCTCCGGGCGGTGGACCGAAGCGGCCGCCGACGCGGCGCTCTTCGCCGTTGAGCTTGAAGCTGCCCATCACGTTGCTGGAGGCCATCGCGATCTTCCAGGTGCCGGGCTTGTCGATCTGCACGTCGAAGGTCAGGCGGTATTTGCCCGCCATCGCATTCTGCGCCTGACCCGCGCCGCCGTCCGGCTGGGTCACCTTGATCTGCTCGATGCGGAGCGCGCGATGATCGGGGACGAACACGTCGGTCGATTCCGCCGCGTCGAACGTCACCCAGCTATCCTGGCCCGAGACGATCGTCTGCGATGGTTCGAGCCAGAGGCGGTGGGCGTCGGCGGCCGAAGCGATCGACAGGAGCGCTGTCGCGGCGAGCAGGGTGGTGGTGCGCATTTGCTTGGGTTCCTTAGATCAGTGCACAGCGACGGTGCCGAGCTCGGTCGCGCCGCTCTTCGCCACCGCCTTCGCGGGCACCGACAGGGGCGTGGTGACGAGCTCGCGCCCGCCGGCCTCGCGCGCCGCCTCGACGTTCAGCACATAAGCGCCGGGGGGAAGATTGGCGGGCAGCGGGATCGCATAAGTGCCCGGCGCACGGGTGGCGCCCGAGATGCCGTCGGCGGGCATGGCAAGGCTGCGGCCGCCCTTGCGCCACCAGCCGCGCAGCTCATGCAGCCATTTGGTGCCGGGCTCGTTGCCCTGCTTCTTGAAATCATACCAGACCGCGAGCGTCCGGGCGGTGCCGCCGCTCGCGGGCTCCAGCCAGATCGCGACATAGGGCTTGTGATATTCGGCGACGCTCAGGCGCGGGATCGTTACGTTGATCGTGGCCGCAGCGGCGGGGGTCGCCGCGAGCCCGCCGACGAGCGCGATGGGGGTAAGACGCATGGAGACCTCCTAATGGATGAAGAGGATGGCGAGCAGCACCGGCCCGGCGATGCCGAGCCCGACGAGCGGCCAGGTGAAGGGGCGGTTCCTGGCGAGGAACTGGAGCAATACGAGGCCGGTGATCGCGAAGACGATGCAGGCGGCGGCGAATATATCGATGAACCACCGCCAGGCCGCACCCGTGTTGCGGCCCTTGTGGAGATCGTTGAGATAGGAAATCCAGCCCTGATCGGTGCGCTCCGAGGTGATCCTGCCGGTCGCGCGATCGATGCTGACCCAGGCGTCGCCGCCGGGACGGGGGAGGGCGACATAGGCATCGGCGTCCGACCATTCGCCGGGGCGGCCCGCCGGATCGAGCCCGACCGCCTGATACACCGCCTGCGCGACGGCGGACGGCAGCGGCGCATCGCCGCTCGCCGGCCTCTTCAGCATAGTGAGCAGCGAAGGGGCGAGCTGCCCCGTACGGCTGGCGACGACCGGGTGCGCGCCGATCGAGGCGGCGTGGTTGAGCAGGAAGCCCGTGATCGCGAACGCCAGCACCCCCGCGAGCGACACCGCCGCGCTCATATAATGCCAGGTGTGGAGCTGGCGCATCCACCAGCTCCGGCTTTTCCACCTCGGCTTCTTCCGAACGCCGATAGCGCGTACCGCGACAGGCTGGGGCTGGTTCACGCCGGATCGCCTAGCCAAGCATCGCGATGCTCGCAACAGCTAATGCGAATGACTAGCAACTTGCTCGCGCAGGCTGGACGATGGCCTCT
>NZ_CAHJXD010000203.1 GCF_903644055.1 Sphingomonas bacterium
GATCCGGTCGCGCAGCAGCTACGGCTCGATCTCGCCGCCGTCGCCAGCCAGCGGGGGCAGGTCGCGGTGAGCGCGGGCGCGGCAAGCAGCGATCTGCGCCAGCTCGATGCGCGCGCGGCGGCGCTGCGCGGCGAGCTTGCCCAGCGCGAGGCGATCGTGCGGCAGAGCACGACCGCACTCGCCGCGCGCGCCGATGCGGTCGCCGACGAGGAAAATGCCAACGTCGCGGCCGAGAAATTGCGGCTGATCGATGCGCAGGCGCGCGGCGCGGCGCTCACCGGGTTGCGGCACGACGTCGGCAATGCCCAGAAAGCCTATGATCGGATGGAATCGCGGCGATCGGCGCTCGATCTGATGAGCGGTTTCCAGGCCAGCCACGTCCAGGTGCTGCAACCCGCCTATCCGCCGGGGCGGCCGATCTGGCCAAAGCCCAAATTGCTGATCCAGGCGGCGATTACGTTCGGCTTGCTGGCGGGGGCGGCGCTGTCGCTGCTGATCGAATCGCGCGATCGCCGGCTGCGCTCGGCCGATGATTTCGTGACCCGGCTCGGTATCGTCGATTTCGCGCCGGTGCGCGCGCTTCGCCCGTCGCGCGCGTCGATCGTCGTCCATCGCGCGCGCGAACGGGCGCGGGGCGCGCTTCGCCGGCTGGTGCGCCGGAGGCGTAGGGAAATCCACGGCTAGCCGCCACCGATGCGGCGCCTGCGCTTGCCTCGCGCGGCGGCGGCGGATAGGTCAGGATACTCCGAAAGCGTGGGGTGGCGCGCCTTCAGATGTCTCCGGCGCGCCGCTTGGGCGCCACCGGCATCGCGGGCGGCAGGGAGTGGGCATCTTGAGCGGGCACGCGGCGTGAAGGCGATCGAGGGTGCGGCCAAGGGTACGGCGCTGCCGATCGGCGATGCGCGCGATCCGGCATCGATGACCGCGATCCTGGATGCGCGCCGCTGGACGCCCGCGCTGCTGATCCTCGCGGTGGCGTTGCCGGTGGTGCCGACGCTGATCGCGCTGCGCGACGTCTTCTGGTCGGACGAGAGCGGATCGCAGAGCCCGATCATCATCCTCGGCGTGCTGTATGCGATATGGCAGGCGCGCGGCGTGTTCGGCTTCGATCAGGCGCCGCGCATCGTGACGACCGGAACCGCGATCTTCGCGCTGGGCTGCCTCGTCTATTTTTTCGGGCGCATCCAATCCTTCTATCAGTTGCAGGCGCTGAGCTGGCTGCTGCTCGGCCTCGGCGCGGCGCTGGTGGCGGGGGGATGGGCCGCCGCGCGCGCGATCGCGGTGCCGTTGCTCGTGCTGCTGCTCGCCATCCCGATCCCGGGCTCGGTCGCCGACGATCTGCTCGTGCCGGTCAAGCTGTTCCTGTCGCGGCTCGTCGTATCGATCATGCACCATTTCGGGCTGCCGGTCGCCAATCAGGGCACGATCATCTCGGTGGGCTATGTCCAGTTGCGGATCGCCGATGCGTGCGCGGGGTTGCAATCCCTGGTCTCGCTCACCGCGATCTGCCTGCTCGGCAATTATCTCGTGCCGCTGCGCACGCGCACCGCCAATATCGTCGCGTCGCTGATGGCGGTGCCGATCGCGTTCGCGGCCAATCTGCTCCGCCTGTCGCTGCTTATCCTGATCGCTTATGCCTGGGGCACCAACGCGGTGCTGTCGGCGCATGATTATGCCGCCTATCTGGAGGTGGCGATCTCGATCGGGCTGCTCAGCCTCGTCCACATCGCGGTCGACCGCATCTTCGCGCCCCGCCCGAGCGAGCATCATGCCCGCGCGGCGTGATCTCCGCGCGGCGGTGGCGCTGGTCGTCTGCGCGCTGGTGGCGCTCTGCGCGGCCGAATGGGTGCATGCGGTGCGGACGCGGATGGCGACGAACATCGATCTCAACAAGGCGATCCCCGCACGCTTCGGTCCGTGGCAAGTGACGCGCGAAACCGTCACGCAGGTTTCGGCGACGCCGGACGATCTGATCGGCGACAGCACCGATCAATATGACCAGTTGCTATCGCGCGCCTACACCAATGCGCAGGGCGCGCAGGTGATGCTGATGCTCGCCTACAAGGGGCATCAGGAGCAGGAGAACAAGGTTCACCGCCCGGAGATATGCTATGTCGCGCAGGGCTTCGTGCTGGGCGACAAGCGGCAGGAGACCGTGGACGTCGCCGGGCGCGCCGCGCGCGTCAGCTTCTTCCTCGGGCGCGGCATCTACCGCGACGAGCAGGTCGCCTACTGGATCCGCAGCGGCGCCGAGACGGTGAGCGACGGCTGGGGCCTGCGCCTGTCGCTGGTGCGCGCGGCGATGCGCAATGTCGTGCCCGACGGCATATTGGTGCGCGTGTCGACGATCGTGCCCGATCGCCAGAGCGACCCGGCGCAGGCGCGCGCGATGCTCGTGTCCTTCCTGCGCGACATGGTCGTGGCGCTGCCGCCGGCGCAGCGCCCGGTGCTGGCGGGCACCGCCCCGCGTCCGGCGCTTGCCGTCGCGGCACCGCACGCG
>NZ_CAHJXD010000204.1 GCF_903644055.1 Sphingomonas bacterium
GCCGCCCTTGGGCGCGGGCGCGGTGCCGGCCGGGCCCAGGGCGATGCCGCCGGTCTTGTCCCTGAGCTCCATCGCGATGCGCTGGGCGAGCTTGGGGCCGACTCCCTGCGCGCGAGAGATCATCGCCTTGTCGCCCGACGAAATCGCGCGGATCAGCTCTTCGGGCGTGAGCACCGAAAGGATCGCCAGTGCGACGCGGCCGCCGACGCCCTGCACGCCTGTGAGCAAGCGAAACCAATCCCGTTCGCCCGCCGATCCGAACGCGAAGAGCGTGACGGCGTCCTCGCGCACCTGCATTTCGGTCAGCAGGATGACCGTGCCGCCGATCGGGCCGATCGTCGAGAGCGTGCGGGTCGAGGCTTGGGCGAGATAGCCGACGCCCGCGACGTCGATCACGAGCGCATCGGCGGTGGATTCGACGAGCGTGCCGGAGAGGCGGGCGATCATCGGGCGAGCCTAGACGATCCTCCCCAGCATGGGGAGGGGGACCGCCGACGAAGTCGGTGGTGGAGGGGGTTCGCCGCAAGCGACACTATTTGGCAGAGAGCCCCCTCCACCATGCTTCGCATGGTCCCCCTCCCCATGCTGGGGAGGATTAACGCGGCACTCGCCTTGCGCTGGCCAAGTGATGGGCGTGGGTGATGGCGACGGCCAGCGCGTCGGCGGCGTCGGGACCGGCGATCCTTGCGCCCGGCAGCAGGCGGGCGACCATCGCGTGGACCTGGGCCTTTTCTGCGCCGCCGGTGCCGACCACCGCCTTCTTGACGAGCCGGGCGGCATATTCGCCGACGTCGAGACCGGCGCGGGCGGCGGCGAGGAGGATGACGCCGCGGGCCTGGCCGAGCTTGAGGGTGGATTGCGGATTGGTATTGACGAACACTTCCTCGACGGCGGCGCCGTCGGGGCGGTGTTGCAGCATGAGGTCGGTCAGCGCGTCGTGGAGGTTCACCAGCCTGCGGGCCAGCGGGGTGGCGGCGTCGGTCTTGATCTGGCCGTTGGCAAGGTGCGAGAGGCGATTGCCCTCGGCGGCGATCACGCCCCAGCCCGTGGTGCCGAGGCCGGGATCGAGGCCGAGGAGGATCAAGCCTCCGGTCCTCCCCGGCACGGGGAGGGGGACCATGCGCAGCATGGTGGAGCGGCTTCTCCATCGGGTGCGGTGCTCGTCGAGAGCCCCCTCCACCACCGGCTGCGCCGGCGGTCCCCCTCCCCGTGCCGGGGAGGAACAAGGGTCACGCGAGTTTCTCCATCACCTCGTCGGCGATTTCGTAATTGCCCCAGACGGTCTGGACGTCGTCGTCGTCCTCGAGCGCGTCGATCAGCTTGATCAGGGTCGTGGCGTCGGCCTCGTCGACCGGGGCGTGCGTCTGCGGGCGCCACGCGAGCTTGATGCCCTCGGGCTCGCCGAGCGTCGCCTCGATCGCCCTGGAAACCCCGTGGAGGCCATCGGCGGCGGTCCAGATCGAATGGCCGTCCTCGCCGCTCTCGACATCGTCGGCCCCGGCCTCGAGCGCGGCTTCGAACACCTTCTCGGCATCGCCGGCGCCGGGCGGATAGCTGATCAGGCCGAGGCGATCGAACCCGTGGCTGACCGATCCGGGCGCGCCGAGGTTGCCGCCGTTCTTGGAGAAAGCGAGGCGCACGTTGGTGGCGGTGCGGTTGCGATTGTCGGTCAGCGTCTCGACGATCAGCGCGACGCCGCCGGGGCCGAAGCCCTCGTAGCGGATCTCCTCGTAATTCTCGCCTTCCCCGCCGCTCGCCTTGCTGATCGAGCGTTCGATATTGTCCTTGGGCAGGCCCTCCTTGCGCGCGGCGATCACCGCCGAGCGCAGGCGCGCGTTGACGGCGGGATCGGGCAGCCCCGCGCGCGCGGCGACGGTGATCTCGCGGCTGAGCTTGGAGAAGAGCGAGGAGCGCTTCTTGTCCTGCGCGCCCTTGCGGTACATGATGTTCTTATATTTGGAATGGCCGGCCATGGCCCTGTTCTCGCTCGTTATGATGGGGAGCGCGCGATCTAGCGCCGCTCCGCCGCCGCATCAATCGAAGCCGATCGCCGATCAGCTCAGCCCCAGCGCCGCCTTGTAGGTATCGAGCAGCGCCTCGGCTTCGTCGCGGGCATTCTTCTCCATTTTGCGCAGACGGACGATCGCGCGCATCGTCTTGGTGTCGTAGCCCTGCCCCTTGGCCTCGCTGTAGACGTCGCGGATATCGTCGGCCATGCCCTTCTTCTCTTCCTCCAGCCGCTCGATCCGCTCGATGAAGAGGCGGAGCTGATCGGCCGCGATGATGTCCGCCATGATTCTGTTGGTTCCCCGGCTGATGGTTGGCGGGGCGGACTAGGGGCGTGCGCGCTCGCACGCAAGCCGGTCAGTCGATGCGGCGCGCGCTGACGATCTTCACGGGCTGGGCGAGCATCTGGCCCTTCATCGCGGCCGAACCGGCGGTGGGCGAGGTCGGCTCTTCGAGGATATGCTTCACGAGCTCCATGCCCTCGACGACATGGCCGAACGCCGCGAAGCCGAGATTGTCGCCGGGCTGGGCGGGATCGGCATCCATCGAGGAAAGATCGCCGACGGTGATGAAGAAATCGCCGGTCGCGGTGCCCGGCGCGCCGCGCGCGAAGGAGATCGTGCCTTCGACATGGCTGAGCCCCGTCTTGGTGGTCGGCTCGTGCGGGATCGCGGGCAGCACGCGCTTGGGATCGTTGCGTGGACCGCCTTGGATCAGCCCGAAGCCCGGCGCAACCTTGACCGCGCGATAGAAGACCGTGCCGTCGAGCCGCTTCTGATCGACGTAGCGCAGGAAATAGCCCGCGGAGATCGGCGCGCGCTGCTTTTCGATCTCCAGCACGATCGGGCCCTCGCCGGTCAGCAGACGAACATGGACGACCACAGGCTTGGCGGGATCGGCCAAGGGCGCCTGCGCGAGCGCCGGGCACGCGGCGAGGATCGCCATCGCCCAGAATGTCCGCGCGAAAGCCCTCATCGCCGTCCCTCCGAAGCTGCCCGTCCAAAGCGAAACAAGGCGCGATCCTGTTCCTTGAAACCCCGATACCAGATGATCGCGCCATAGCTCCCAAGGATGATCGGCACGCCGAACGCGAGTTCCATCCATTCGAAGCTGTGCGGCAGCCGCGTGACGCCCCAGCCGACGATCCCGGCGACGAGCGCCGCCCAGATCAGCGGCCAGCGCCAGCCGTTGACGCGCGCGCCGAGCAGCCGCGCGAGCAGCCAGGCCTTGGCGACCGATGCGAGCCCCAGCGCCAGCATCAGCGCGATCGCGGGGCCGGCGGCGGCGATCACATCGTCCCTGGCGCCGGGGCGCGGCTTGATCCAGCCGTGCGCGGCGAGGTGCGGCAGCAGCGCACGCAGCAGCCAGACGAAGACCAGCGACAGGATCGCCTGCATCACGATCATCGCCACCGAGATCAGCAGGTTGCGCTTGGGCGCGACATAGATCAGCGCGGCTTCCGACACGACCGCGGTCGCCGCGATCGCTTCGGCGGCGAGCAGGACCGCGAGCGCGCCCGTGCCGCCGACGAAGCCCGGGCCGACGAGCCCCATCACCGCCTTGCCGGGGATCGAGAGCGCCAGCGCGATGCCGATCTGCGCGGCGATGATCCAGAATCCCACCTGGCGCACCTGTTTCGCGACCGCCTTGCGATTATCCTCGGCAAGGTTCTGCGTGATGACGGGGCCGAGGATCGGATCGAAGCTGGTCTTGAGCTTCTGCGGCAGCGAGGCGACCTGCTGCGCGACATAATAGATGCCGACGATCGCGGGCGCGAAGAACAGGCCGAGCATCGCGATATCGAGCCGGCGGGAGCCCCACTCGATCGCGTCGGCCCCCGCCAGCGGCAGATTCCGGACCGCGATCTTCTGGAGCCGCAGCGGCTCGGGCCGCCAGCCCTTGGGCCAGCCATAGCTTTTGACCAGCGGCCAGAGCGACGCGATCAGCGCCGCCGCCGCCGAGGCGGCATAAGCGAGGATCAGCCCGTCGCGCTTCGAATACCAGGAAAGCCCGAAGGCGCCGATGCTGATCACCCATGGCTCGATCAGCGAGCGCGCCTTGACCGTCGCGCCGATATCGCCGCGATAGGCCATCGCCGCCAGCGCGATGTCCGAACCCGCCCAGCCGAAGATCGTCAGCGCCAGCAGCCGATCGCGGCCGTTGATCTCGCTGTTGGGGAACATCACCTCGGGGACGGCGATCAGTATGGCAGCCGCGAGGATCGAGGCGAGGAAGCCGACCAGCAGCCCATCCCAGACGACATGGACGTGCGGGCGATGCGTGTTGGCCAATTGCTGCGCGAGCCCGCGCTTCAGCCCCATCGTCGCGAGCTGGCCCGCGAATTCGACGATGATCGTCGCATAGGCGAAGCGCCCCAGCGCATCGGCGCCATACCAGCGCCCCGCGACGAACAGGAAGGGCAGCCGCGCCGCGAGCCGCAGCAGGAAGCCGAAGAAATTGGTGCGGCCGCCCCTGGCCAGCGTATCGATATCGCCGGGGCCGGTCGCGACGGCGGCTTCGGGATCAGTCATAGAGGCTGTCGTCACCCCGGACCTGTTCCGGGGTCCACGGTTCCATATGCGCCGAAGCCTTGAAATTGCCGCGCGGTGGATGGCGGAACAGGTCCGGCATGACGATGAGAAAAGGTGCGCGCATGCCTGCCGCCGTGACGACGGCGATCAATGCGCGGCGCCCCAGCTCGGCCCGGTGCCGATCTCGACGCCGAGCGGCACCGAAAGCTGGACATGCGGTGCGGCCGCCCCCGCCATCACCGAGAGGATCAGCGGCCTCGCGGCCTCGACCTCGGCATCGGGCACCTCGAACACCAATTCGTCATGCACCTGGAGCAGCATTCGCGTGCCCGTCAGGCCCGCCTGGGTGAGCGCGCCCGGCATCCGCACCATCGCGCGCTTGATGATGTCGGCGCAGGTGCCCTGGATCGGTGCGTTGATCGCCTGGCGCTCGGCCGACTGGCGCTCGCCCACGGTCTTGCCCCTGATGCCCGGCAGGTGCGTCTTGCGCCCGAAAAGCGTGGTGACGAAGCCCTTCTCGCGGACCTGGCTGACGGTATCGGCGATATAGGTCTTCACGCCGGGGAAGCGATCGAAATAGCGATCGATGATCGCCTGCGCTTCGCCGCGATCGACGCCCAGCCGCCCCGCCAGCCCCCAGGACGATATGCCGTAGAGGATCGCGAAGTTGATCGTCTTGGCCTTGCCGCGCGTGTCGCGATTGACCTCGCCGAACAATTCCTCGGCGGTGAGATTGTGGATGTCCGTCCCCGCCGCGAAGGCTTCGCGGAGCTGCGGCACATCGGCCATGTGCGCGGCGAGCCGCAACTCGATCTGCGAATAATCGGCGGAGAGCAGGACGTGGCCCGGCGCCGCGACGAACGCCTCGCGAATGCGGCGGCCCTCCTCGGTGCGGATCGGGATGTTCTGGAGGTTGGGATCGGTGGAGGACAGCCGCCCGGTCTGCGCGACCGCGAGGCTGAAGCAGGTGTGGACGCGCCCCGTGGCGGCGTTGATCTCTTCCTGAAGCGCGTCGGTATAGGTCGATTTGAGCTTGGTGAGCTGGCGCCAGTCGAGCACCAGCCGCGCGACCTCGACGCCGTCCGCCGCCAGCCTTTCAAGCTCGTTGACGTCGGTCGAATAGACCCCCGACTTGCCCTTGCGCCCGCCGGCGAGGCCGAGGCGATCGTAGAGCACCTCGCCCAGTTGCTTGGGGCTGCCGATCGTGAACGGGCCGCCCGCCGCTTCGTGGACGCGCGCCTCCAGCGTGACGATCGCCGCGCCGAATTCGGCGGAGAGCTTCTGCAATTCGGCGCGGTCGACGAGGATGCCCGCGCGCTCCATCTCCGCCACCACGGGCACCAGCGGACGATCGACGAGCTCGTAGACGCGGTTGCCGCCCTCGCCGACGAGGCGCGGCTTGAGCCGCTTCCACAGGCGCAGCGTGACGTCGGCATCCTCGGCGGCATATTCGGTCGCGCGATCGAGCGGCACCTTGTCGAAGCTGATCGCCGCCTTGCCCGTGCCGCACACCGCCTTGAACTCGATGCAGGCATGATCGAGGTGGCGCTTGGCGAGATCGTCCATGCCGTGCCCGCCGAGCCCGGCATCGAGGTCGTAGCTCAGCAGCATCGTATCGTCGTAGGGCGTCACGTCGACGCCGTTCCGCCGCAGCATGATGAGATCATATTTGAGGTTCTGGCCGATCTTGAGGATCGCGGGATCCTCCAGCAGCGGCTTGAGCTTGCCCAGCACCACCGATTGCGCGAGCTGGACGGGTTTCTCGGCGAGCAGATCGTCGCCGGCATGGCCGTGCGCGATCGGAACGTAGCAGGCCTTGCCCGGCGCGGTGGCGAGGCTGATGCCGACGAGATCGGCGCGGACGCAATCGAGATCGGTCGTCTCGGTATCCACCGCGACGAGGCCGCCCGCCCGCGCCTGCGTCACCCAGCGATCGAGATCGGCCTCGGTGACGACGGTCTCGTAATCCTTGTGGACGAATGGCTGCGCATCCTCGACGCGCGCGGGCATCGCCGCCGCCACTTCGGCGCCGGAGAGCTTGCCGAGCAGCGAGCGAAAGCCCTGATCGGTCAGAAATTCCTTGAGCGGCGCCTCCGGAATGCCCTTCATCGCCAGCGCGTCGAGCGGCTCGGGCAGCGCGCGATCGCAGACCAGCCGCACCAGCTCGCGCGACAGCCGCGCATTGTCGGCATGCTCGATCAGGCTCTGCGAAAGCTTGGGCTTCTTGATCTCGGGCGCGGCGGCGAGCACCGCCTCCAGCGAGCCATAGGTCTTGATGAGCTCGCTCGCGGTCTTGGGGCCGACGCCGGGCACGCCGGGCACATTGTCGACGCTGTCGCCCATCAGCGCGAGCACGTCGCCGAGCTGCTCGGGCTCGACCCCGAACTTCTCGATCACATGCTCGCGGCCGAGGCGCCGGTTGTTCATCGTGTCGAGCAGGTCGAGCCGGCCGGGCTCGATCAATTGCATCAGGTCCTTGTCCGAGGAGACGATCGTCACCTGCCAGCCCTCGGCCAGCGCCGCCTTGGCATAGCAGGCGATGATGTCGTCGGCCTCCAGCCCCTCCTCCTCGATGCACGGCACCGAGAAGGCGCGCGTCGCGACGCGGATCAGCGGAAATTGCGGGACGAGATCCTCGGGCGGCGGCGGGCGGTGCGCCTTGTACTTGTCGTACATGTCGTTGCGGAAGGTCTTGGACGAGGCATCGAGGATCACCGCGAGGTGCGTAGGCCCGTCGGCCCGGTTAAGGTCCTCGACCAGCTTCCACAGCATCGTCGTGAAGCCATAGACCGCGCCCGCCGGCTGGCCGTGGCGGTTGGTGAGCGGCGGCAGGCGGTGATAGGCGCGGAAGATATAGCCCGAGCCATCGACGAGATAGAGGTGGTTGGCGGGCATCGAAGCCCGTCTAGCAGGGCGGATCGGGGGAGGCGAGATGGGGGGATGCGTTGGCTTGGGCCCAATCTCGGTCGTTCAATCGATTAGGATACGATCCCGGAACCGGCCGTCAAAGCGTCCGCGACATTCTCGTTTCCCCATCTTCCAGGAAGCGCCATTCTCCGCCGTTTCAGCACCGCCACAACGTCGTCCAATTGCAGCCACGATCGTCGCTAACCTCTCATGCTATGACGATCATCAGGCACGCGATCTTTCCCGATGACACAGCTTCGGTGCTGAGCATCTGGCGTGAGTTTATCGCAAACTCTCCGGTCAATCTCGACTATCAGGGATATGATGCCGATTTCGCGAATTTGCCCGGCAAGTATGCAGCGCCCAATGGACGCGTGTTGCTTGCCGATCGGGACGGCGAAATCGAAGGCTGTATCGCATTGCGCGAAGTCAGCATCGCCATATGCGAGATGAAGCGGCTGTATGTCCGTCCCCATGCACGCGGCAGTGACGTGGGCCACAAGCTAGTGGAACGATTGATCGCAGAGGCGCGCGGTGTTGGATACCACGAAATGAGGCTCGACGTGCAGAAAAAGTCGGTTTCTGCTCGAAAACTCTATGCGGCCTTCGGCTTCGTCCCGGCAGAGCCGATCTCGTTCAATCCGGTTCCGGGTGCATCCTTCCTCGGTCTTCACCTGTAGGAAGAACGAGCGTCGCCCAAAGCCGCAAGGATGATGGACAGCCGCCGGACCGCTCCACCAAGCACCCCACCTAACGCAGCTTGCTGATCTTCAACCCGTCGAGCTTCGCGCGTTCCTGGATCGATTCTTCGCTGCGCGTCATCGCCTTGCCGATCGCCTTCAGCGCCATGCCCTTGGCGGCGAGGCGGTGGAGCTTCTGGATCTCGTCGCCGGTCCAGGGCTGGCGATGGCGGACGAAGCCTTCCGCCATCCTCAATCGGCCTTGATCGCGCCCTTGGTGGAAGGGTTGGCCGCGATGGTCTTCTTGACCTCCTTCTTGGGCTTCTTGGCTTCCTTGTTGCTCTTCATCTGACCCTTGGCCATCGCATCGCTCCTCGCTTCGTTGCCGCCGATCCCGTCTAGATCGCTTTTTCGTAGATCCGATAGGTTTTGTTGATCTTCGCCTCGATCTTTTCGGCGATCGAGTTCATTCCCTGATTGTCGTCGAGGATCCAGCCGATCTCGGCGCGGGTGGCGCCATAGAGCGCGACCGCGTCGTGGCGGATCTGCTCGATCATGATGAAGGCGAGCTGGCTGGCGAGGCGGCTCGATTGCAGGCGCTTGACCACCCCCATCAGCGGCACGCGCACGGTTTCGACCGTCGGCCGGCCCGAAAAGCCGCCGTTGAGGCGCCACAGCAATTTGGCGAAGCCGAAGGGGAGGAGTTCGCCGTTGAGATCGGCCTGCATCTCGTTGAGGTTGGGCAGGGTCATCATGAACGCCACCGGCTCGCCGTCATATTCGGCGACGAGGATCAGATCGTTGAACACGATCGGCTTCATCTTATTGCCCGCGAACGCGATCTCGCTCTCGGTGAAGGGCACGAAGCCCCAATTCCCGCTCCACGCATCGTTGAGGATATTGAGGATCAGCGCCGCCTCGGCGTCGAACTTCCTCTTGTCGACCTTGCGGATGCGGATGCGCCGGTTCTTCTGGCCCGAGGCGACGACGCGCTGGATCAGCGTCGGGAAGGGCAGGCGGATGTCGAGGTCCCAGGTGTGGAGATCCTTGGCCGGCGCATAGCCCGCGCGCTCGACCCACGCCTCGTAGCGCGGATCGTCATGGCCCATCATCACCGTCGGCGGATGATCGTGGCCCCGGATCAGCAGGCCGGGCTCCTCCCAGATCGACATGCTGACGGGCCCCAGCGAGCGGCGCACGCCCTGCGCGCGCAGCCACTCCTCGGCTTTGGCGATCAGCGCCTGCCCGATCTCCTCGTCCTCGGCATCCAGATAGCCCCAATTGCCGCTGTCGGCGCCGCCCCCCTTCGCGGGCGGCATCGGCGTCCACAATCTGTCGATCGAGGCCGAGACGCGGCCGACGACCCTGCCGCCGCGCTCGGCGAGGAACAATTGCGCGACGGCATGTTCGAAGAAGGGGTTCTTGCCCGGCGTGATCAGGCCATAGGCCTCGCCCTTCAGCGGCGGCACCCAGTTGGGATCGTCGGCATAGAGGCGGAACGGAAGCGCCACGAACGCCTTGCGATCCGCCTTGGTGTTGACCGGGCGGATCGTGATCCCCTGTGCCATGCGGACGCCTAGTTCCTGATGCGGGTCGATGGATGGCCGGTGGCGACGCCGCCCGAAAGCTCGGCGACCCTGGGCCAGCGCCGGGCGACTTCGGGCGTATAGCCGAGGTTGAACACGGTCGGGCTCTTCCTGCGGTCGCCGACCTTGGCATAGAAGGTGCCGCCGAGACGGTCCCACCAGAAATTGGTGATGCCGTAATTGCCGCTCTCGTCGTGGAAGTGATGCGCCATGTGGCGCTGCTTCATCGCGAGCAGCCACTTGTTCTTCGGCGTATAGCCGAGATGCTGGATGCAGTGGCAGAATTCGTTGACCGCGGTCTGCACGAGGCCCGTGCCGAACGCCGCCGCGGCGCCGCCGATGCCGCCGATCGCATAGCCGATCGGCAGCGTCGCCAGCGCGACGGTCGGGATCGTGGTGTGCAGGCCGCCGAACAGCACCTCGAGGTGGTTGGGATCCTGGTGATGGTCATAATGGATGCGCTTCCACGTCGCGGCCATCGGCGCGATCTTGTACATCCAGCTTCCGTGCAGCACCCAGCGGTGCAGCACGTACCAGACGACCGGAAAGAGCAGCACCGCCACCGCGATCGCGGTCACGGTCTGAACGGCGGTCGCGGGATACCAGGCATAGACCCCCGCCATGATCGCAGCACCGCCGAGATAGGCGATGATCGCCGGATATTGGAAATAGGCGCCGACGAGCTCTTTGAGGCTCATCCGGTCGAGATGATGGCGGCGGCTCCAGAAGCCGGTCTTCAACGCACTGCTCGCCACCGCTCTCGTCCCTGATTTCGCCGGCCCGCCTTCGGCACGGAGCCAGCATATGGTGAGCGCGGCTGCCAGCGCAATGCGGCGGATTTACGGCCTCGCCAGTTCGCCGCCGCTTGTGTACCCGTGCGCAGTGACCTCTTCTGCCGCACCGCAACAACCGCAACAGCAGCGTCCCGTCGTCGTTCCCATCGGCATCAATCGCACCCGGATCTGGGGAATGACCAGCCTCGAACGGCTGCGCCGGATCGCCGCGGCGCAGGGGCTGGCGATGACCGATCATAGCGAGGGGCCGTGCCTGCGCGTCGATCTCGGCTACGCCTTCGATCCGCAGTGGCTGCGCTTTGCCGCCGCGCATCCGGGCGAGGCCGTCACGCGCGGCGGCGTTCCGGTGATCGCGCATGTCCTGAAAGGTGGCGCAGGGGCGCAGGCGCTGCCCGGCATCGCGCAGGAGACGACGGAGATCGAGAATGTCGCGCTGCGCAAGCGCGAGCGGCCGTTCCTGGAGCGGCTCACCCCCGAGACGGTGCCGCTGATCGAGCGCGCGAGCTATGTGGGTGCGTACAAGGGCGTCACCGATATCCTCACCAAATATCTCTGGCCGGAATGGGCGTTCCACCTCACCCGGCTCGCCGCGCACTGGCGGATGACGCCCAACATGGTGACGGGGATCAGCGCGATTTTCTGCCTGATCGCGACGATCGCTTTCTTTCAAGGCTTCTACTGGATCGGGCTCGCCACCGGCCTGTTCATGATGGTGCTCGATACCGTCGACGGCAAGCTCGCGCGTTGCACGATCACCTCGTCGAAATGGGGCAACATCTTCGATCACGGCATCGATCTGATCCATCCGCCTTTCTGGTGGTATGGTTGGGGCGTCGGGCTCGTCGCTTATGGAAGGCCGCTCGCCGATCACAGCTTCTGGCTGTGCATGGCGGCGATCCTCGGCGGCTATGTCGTCCAGCGGCTGATCGAAGGCGCATTCATCGCGCTGTTCGGCCTCCACATCCATGTCTGGCGCCGTTTCGATAGCTGGTTTCGGCTGATTACCGCGCGGCGCAATCCCAACATGCCGATCCTCGCCGCCTTCCTCGCGATCGGCCGGCCCGATTGGGGGCTGGTCGCGGTTGCGGTGTGGACGATTCTTTCGCTGGCCGTGCATGCGGTCCAGTTGGCGCAGGCGCTGCTGGTGCGCGCGCGCGGCGGCGCGGTGCGGAGCTGGCTGGGGTGAGCTGGACGGCGATCCTGCTCGCGGGGCAGCGGCCGGGCGGGGATCCGCTGGCCGAGGCGTTCGGCGAAACATGGAAGGCGCTGGTCAGGATCGGCGGGGAGGCGATGCTCTCGCGCGTCGCCCGCACGCTGCTGGCGACGCCCGGCATCGACCGGATCGTCGTGCTCGCGCAGCAGCCCGAAGCGCTGTTCACAGGCGATTGCGCGTGGCTGGCGCAAGAAGCGCGGATCGCCACCGCGCGCTCGTCGAGCGGCATCGCCGCCAGCGTCGCCGCGCTTGCCGGAGGGGTGCAGGCGCCGTGGCCGGTGCTGGTAACCACCGCCGACCATCCCTTGCTCACGCCCGCGATGATCGAGGCGGCCATGGCGGGGCTCGGCGATGCCGATGTCGGGATCGGGATGGTCGGCGCGCGCACCTTGCTTGGGGCCTATCCGGACAATCGCCGCACCTGGCTGCGCTTTCGCGGCGAGGCATGGACGGGCGCCAACCTGTTCGCGCTCGGCACGCCCAAGGCGGCGCCGGCGCTGAACGCGTGGAGCGCCGTGGAGCGCGATCGCAAGAAGGCGATCAAGCTGATCTGGCATTTCGGGCCGCTGCTGGCGATCCGCGCGCTGACCAGGACGATCACGCTCGAGCGCGCGCTGGGCAAGGCGTCCGCGCGGCTGGGCTTTCGCGCCGTGCCGATCGCTTTGCCCTTCGCCGAGGCGGGGATCGACGTCGACAAGCCGAGCGATCATGCGCTGGCCGAAGCGATCCTCGCCGGGCGCGAGCGCTGACATTGCCTAAATCGATCGTCACCCCGGCTCAAGGCCGGGGTGACGGTTCGGCTTGAACAGCCTCTAATCTCGATCCGTCCTGGGGCTGACCGAGCAGCCCCTCCGCCTCGCACCAGCCCGCGAAGCCGAGCAGTTCGGCATCGGCGCCCGGCCTGCCGATCAACTGCACCCCCATCGGCAAACCAGCGACCGGCAAGGGCGCGGCGACCACGGGCAGACCGAGAAAGCTGATCGGCTGCGTGTAAAGCCCGAGGTTGGCGCGCGCGGGCGCGGGCGCTCCGTCGATCATGATCGTGGGATCGGCGATCGGCGGGGCGGGGCCATGGGTCGATGGCGCGATCAGCACGTCGGTTCGATCGAACAGCGCCATCATCCGGGCGCGGAAGCGTTCGCGATACGCCAGCGCCTCGCGATAGGCGGCCTCCGGAAGCGCGGCGCCCGCGATCAACCGGTCGCGCGTCGCGGGATCATAGTCCAGCGCGCGCTCGCGAAGCTCGGGCAGGTGAAAGCGTCCGCCCTCGTAAGCCGTCATCAGGAATGCCGCCGAGCGCGCCTGCGCGACGCCCGGCAGGTCCGGCAGCGGCGGACAGCCGAGCGCCCGCGCCAATCGATCCAGCGCCGCCGCCATCTCCGGCGCGAGGTTGCGCGCGAACCAGCC
>NZ_CAHJXD010000205.1 GCF_903644055.1 Sphingomonas bacterium
GCCTTGAGCCGGGGTCCCGCTTCTTCAGCGTCGGCAGGCAGCGGGACCCCGGCTCAAGGCCGGGGTGACGAGAGTTCAACGTCAGGCGAGCGTATCGGTCTTGCGGCCGTGGATGACGGACGAACTGTGAGAACCGATTCTCAAAGCTGAATGTCGATACCTTCTCGAGATAGTCGAACGACGCCCTACGGATACCAATTGTAGGTCATGATCCGTGTCGATGGGGCCTGCTGGGGCGCCGCGATGACCGCTCCCAGATCCTGCCAATAATCCGGGATGCCGTTCTGCCGGCGGCGCCACAGGGCGGCGAGCGCCTGGGTGTAGGTCACCAACTCGGCGCCGACGTTGGCGTCGGAAAATCCCGCTTTCCCCTGATCGGGATTGCCCTGGTTGTCGTCCTGCGCGACGTCCGAAAGGTCCCAAAGCCCGGCTGCGACGCGCCCCTCGTCGGTGGTCATGCTGCGAAGGTTGCACGACCAGCGCTCGATCGACCGGCCGGTGTCGCCGACAACCCAATGGTAGACGCCGGACGTGCCGCTTGCGTTCAGGCCGATGTAGGTCGCGAAGCCTTCCGACCATGCGAGCCCCGCGGTTGCCGGAGCGCAATAGCTGTGGCTGCCACCCGAATTCGGCGGGAACCAATGATTATAGGCCTGCCACATGATGGCATGGCCATATTCATGCCCGGCGACCTCGGGCGTGTTGGTCGTATAGTTGAAGTTGATGATATTGTTCAGGAAGAAGTCTCCGGGCGTCAGCCCCGGATAGCGCACCTCGACATATTCGGCGCCATGGCCGCCGAAGCCCGTCTGTATGGCCTGCGCGCGGCTCAGGCCCGACCACAGGCTGGCCGCGGCGGCCTGGTCGGTGATGGAGAAGTTCATCGTGTAGGTGCGGACGGTGATGTTATCGACCGTCGGCGACCGCCAGGCATAATAGAAAGGCACATAGCCGCCCTCGCCGTCTGGGATCAGTTGCAGCTCGGCGAGCTTGGGTTGCCGGGCGGAGACGTAGAGATAGACATCGACGCCGCCGCCGAACGCTCCGTCGTCGTTGGTGACGGTAATGGTGTAATTGCCGTCGGTATCGGTCGTGGTCGTTCCGAGGAGGTCGTCGGGGCTGATCGTGTCGCTGTCCCATATCTGCACCTGGACGCTGCGCATCGGTATATCGGTATTGCTGACCCGAGCGACGAGGCGGCCGCTGAGCGTAAGCTGGCTGCTGGTCAGGTGCTGCGCGGAGATCGCGGGCTTAGGCTCGCCGGAAACCGTTCCGCCGCCGACGAACTCCCCCGGTGCGCCGCTGATCTTCACGCCGGCGGTGTTGGGCGGAGTGGCCGCGACATCCCTTTGCGTATTGCGGGCCGGCTGAAGGCCGAAGCCGGGGCGGCGCGCCGCCACCTCGCGGCCATGGACGGCGAGATAGGCGCGCGGATCGAGCAGTTGCGGCGCGCCGCTGTCTTCGGGCACGCGCAGGAACCGCGCATCGGCGCTGCTCACGCCGCCGCCCGCCGGCTCGATGATCGCGGTGATCTCCGCGTCGCCGGCGCCGGTTATCGGCAGCGAAACCGTCTGCGTCGCCGCTCCCGGCAAGTCGATCGTGCGATCGGCGATCACGCCGGCCGTCACCGGCTGGCCCTCGCTCACGTTTGCGATCACGCGCAGGTGGTAGCGGCCGGGCTGGTTCGTCGCGAGGCGCAGTGCCAGCGAGACCTGGCGCGCGCCATTGCCAGTGATTGCGGGCTCGGGCGCGATCGAAACCGTGGCGGGCGGCGTCGGCTGCGTCGCCCAGGCCTGGGCGGCACCGAACAGCGCCGCCAGCGCCGCGAGCCGCGCTCCCATCCGCGTGACGGCGGAGCGGCTCATTGCCGTGCGGCCTGCGGCCGGTTGAACCACATGAACGTAATCAGGCAGTCGTTGTCGTCATTGTCGTTGGCGTCCTCGGAGAAGACGACGATCTGGTTCAGCGTGACCGCGCCCAGTTGCGCCTGCTGAACCAGCGAGCTGTTCTGATATCCCGATCCGCTGTTGTACTGGACCAGCACCGAAAAGGTGTAGATGCCGACGGTAGGGAAGCTGAGCGTCCAATAGCCGACGCGCTTGCCTTCGCCATTGCCGGTGGCGACCAAAGGCTGGCCGTTTGGCACCTGTATCGAGACCTGTTGCGTGAAGGCGGCGTAGGTGTCCGCCATGATGTAGAGCGTCGTGTTCGCTTGGGTGATCGGGACGTTGATGACGATGGGATTGGGCATGGCACCCTCCGCTGCTTTGATCCGACAAGGCACGCAAACTCAAACGCAGCGCACAGTGAACCGGGCCGGATTACGATCAAGAGGGAGTCTGCGCCGTTATGGCTCTATCGTTGCGTACGCCGACGCGGCCTCCCTCCCCGACTCGTCGCACCAGTGGCGATACCGGGCGAAGCTTTTAAAGCCGGCTTAATATCGACAGCCGCCGCACGCTTCCCTAACATGCCGTCATGACCGACGTCTGGCAGAACATCGTCACGGACTTCTCCAACCTCGGCTCCGCCTCCGCGCTCGCCGCCTTCCTTCAGGTCGTGATGATCGACGTGATGCTGGCGGGCGACAATGCGATCGTCGTCGGCGCGCTGGCGGCGGGGTTGAGCCCCGAGCAGCGCAAGCGCGTCATCCTGATCGGCATCATCGCGGCGCTGGTGCTGCGGATCATCTTCGCGCTTCTCGTCACGCAATTGTTGCAGATCGTCGGGCTGACCTTCGCGGGCGGGCTGCTGCTGCTGTGGGTGGCGTTCAAGATGTGGCGCGAGCTGCGCGGCGGCGATGCGGGGCACCAGCCCGGCGACCTCAAGCCCGCCAGGAGCTTCGCGGGCGCAGCCTGGGCGGTGGCGATCGCCGACGTCAGCATGAGCCTCGACAATGTGCTGGCGGTCGCGGGGGCCGCGCATGCGCATCCCGGCATCCTGATCATCGGGCTGCTGCTGTCGGTGGTGCTGATGGGCGTCGCCGCCAACGTGCTGGCGCGCGTGATCGAGCGCTACCGCTGGATCGCGTACATCGGGCTGGCGGTGATCCTGTTCGTCGCGGTGAAGATGATCCACGAGGGTATCGTCAATCCCGCGACGGGACTGGGGACGTTGTTCTAGAGGCTATCCCCCTCCAAGTTGAAGCGTCACCCCGGCCTTGAGCCGGGGTGACGGGAGTTCAACTCAGCAGGACGGACCCAGCGATCGATCTTGGGGGACCTACGGGCGCAATATCGTCGATCCGGTGGTTCTTCGCCCCTCCAGCGCGCGATGCGCCTCGGCGGCGTCGGCGAGCGGGAAGGCCTGACCGATTTCGACGTTGACGCTGCCGTCGGCGAGGCGCGCGAACAGGCGTTCGGCGGCGGCGGCGAGGCGTTCGCGCGTCTCGATATAGTCGAACAGCGACGGCCGGGTCAGGAACAGCGACCCGGCACGGCCGAGCTCGAGCGGGGCGAGCGGGGGCACCGCGCCCGAAGCGTTGCCGTAGCTGACGATCAGCCCGCGCCGTGCGGCGGCGGCGAGCGAGGCCGCCCAGCTCGCCTTGCCGACGCCATCGAGGACGAGATCGGCGCCGTGGCCGCCGGTGATCGCGCGAATCCGATCGGCGAGCTGATCGAACGGGCAATCGAGCGCATGATCCGCCCCCAGCGCCTTGGCGCGCGCGGCCTTTTCCGCACTGCCGGCATGGCCGATCACGGTGCAGCCGATCGCCTTCAGCCATTGCACGAGCAGCGAGCCGACGCCGCCGCTCGCCGCATGGACCAGCGCGACCTGGCCGGGCCTCGCCTCGCCGCATTCGCCGACGAGCATATCGGCGGTCATGCCCTTGAGCATCGCGGCGGCGGCGGTCTCGAACGAGACGTCGTCGGGCAGCGTGACGAGATGCCCGGCCGGCAGCGTTCGAACGGTCGCATAGGCGCCGAGCGGGCTGCCCGCATAAGCGACGCGATCGCCGACGCGCACCTCGGTGACGCCCTCGCCCACCGCCTCGACAATGCCCGCCGCCTCGGACCCGAGCCCGCTTGGCAATGCTATCGGATAGAGGCCCGAGCGCTGGTAAGTATCGATGAAGTTGAGGCCGATCGCCGCGTGGCGGACGCGCGCCTCGCCCGCGCCGGGAGCGAGCGTGCCGACCGCTTCCCGTTCGATTGTCTCGGGGCCGCCGGTCTCGCGGACGATCAGGCGATAGTCGCTCACCCGAGATGCTCGGCGAAGAAGGCGATCGTGCGCGCGTCGGCCTGGCGGGCGGCGGCATCGGCGCGGCGCGCGCCGAACGTGTCGGCGAAACCATGATCGACGCCCGCATATTCGTGGATCGCGACGTGGGGATTGGCATCCAGCGCCGCGTGGATCCTGGCGCGCGCGTCGGCGGCGATATACTGATCCTGCTCGGCGAAGTGGAGCATAAGCGGCCGAGCGATGCCGCGCGATTCATCGAGCGCGGCATCGATTCCCGCGCCATAATAGCCGACGCTGGCGTCGATGTCGGTCCGCGTCGCGGCGAGGAAGCTGACGCGGCCGCCCATGCAGAAGCCGACGATGCCGATCTTGCCGGCGCCGCCGAGCATTGCGCGAGCGGCGCGAAGCACCGCCTCGACATCCTCGACGCCCTTGTCCGGATCGAACCCTTTCCGCACCTCGAACGCATCGGCCATCTGCTCGGGCACGTCGGGATCGGCGTCGTAGCCGGGGGCGAAGCGCCAGAACATATCGGGCGCGAGCGCGAGATAGCCGAGCGCCGCCCAGTCATCGGCCTTGCGGCGGATGCCCGCATTGACCCCGAAAACCTCCTGGATGACGATGATCGCCGCCTTGGGCGTGCCCTCGGGCCGCGCGCAATAAGCGCCAAAGCGGCCCTCGCCCGCCAGCGCCTGAACCTCGATCGTCTCCGCCATGATTCGCCTCTCCGATGGATATGCCCCAAGCGGCGTATCGCGCGGCATGGACCCCCGCCAGCCATTCCTCTACCCTGCCGCGAGGATTCCATGAGGCGCGCGCCATGAACATCAGCATCAACGTCGATTGCTCGCCCGAGGAAGCGCGCCGCTTCATGGGGCTGCCCGATCTCACCCCGCTGCACGACATCTATCTCGACAGGTTCAAGGCGGCGATCACCGACGGCGTAACGCCCGAGGCGTTCGATACGATGCTGCGAAGCTGGATGCCGATGGGGGATGCCGGCATGAATATGTGGAAGAGACTCGTCGACCAGATGACCGGGACCAAGACTCCGGGGTGAGCGCGGACGCGGGCGAGACGATCTTCGCGCTGTCCTCGGGCGCGCTGCCCGCCGCGATCGCGATCCTCCGGGTCAGCGGACCTGCGGCGGGCGGCGTGTTGCGGGCGTTGGCCGGGCGGCTCCCCGAACCGAGGCGCGCGACGCTGGCGAGCCTCAGGGACCGCGACGGGGCGTTGCTAGATCGTGCGCTGCTGCTGTGGTTTCCCGGCCCGGGATCGGCGACGGGCGAGGACCTCGCCGAGCTGCACGTCCATGGCGGCAAGGCGGTGGTCCGCGCGGTGCTGGCCGCGATCGGGGGGGTGCGCGGATGCCGGATGGCCGAGCCGGGCGAGTTCACGCGGCGCGCCTTGCGCAACGGCCGGCTGGATTTCACGGGGGCGGAGGGGTTGGCCGATCTGCTCGCCGCCGAGACCGAACAGGCGCGGCGCGCGGCGCTGCTGATGGCCGAAGGCGGGCTCAGCCGGAGGATCCACGGCTGGCGGGAGCGGCTGCTGGCGCTGACCGCGGAGATCGAGGCGGCGCTGGAATTCGGCGAGGCGCTGGAAGAAGAAGAGCTGCTGCCCGAGGCGTTCGGCGCGGCGCTGAACGATCTGCGGGCCGATATCGCCGCCGCCGTGCAGGCGCCGCCCGCCGAGCGGCTGCGCGACGGCTTCCGGGTGGTGATCGCGGGACCACCGAATTCGGGAAAGTCGACGCTTATCAATGCGCTGGCCGAGCGCAATGTTGCGATCGCGACTCCCGTCGCGGGGACGACGCGGGACGCGCTGGAAGCGCCGGTGATGCTGGGCGGCACCGCATTGCTGCTCACCGATACCGCGGGGCTGCGGGAGAGCGACGACGCGGTCGAGGCGATCGGCATCGATCGCGCGCGCGCGGCGATCGCGGCGGCGGACCTGGTGATCTGGCTTGGCGCTGCCGAGGTCGCCGCGCAGGACTGGCTATCGGTGCATAGCCGTAACGATCTCGCCGAGCGCAGGATTACGCCGCCGGGCTATGCGCTCGGTATTTCGGCCATGACGGGCGAGGGGCTTGACGATCTTCGGGCCCGCATTCTGACCGCCGCCCGATCGGCGAGCACCACCGACGATCTCGCGCTCAACCAGCGTCAACGGCTGCTGCTGGCGGAGGCGGCGACTGCGCTGTCCGATGCTGCGACGCAACATGACCCGGTCCTGTGCGCCGAGCAGCTTCGCACCACTTGCGGATATTTCGATGCGGTGGCTGGGGGGACGGATGTGGAGGCAGTGCTGGACGGGCTGTTCGCGCGCTTCTGTCTGGGAAAATAGTTCCACGTGGAACATCGATGACCGAATTTGACGTGATCGTTATCGGCGGCGGGCATGCCGGATGCGAGGCCGCTGCTGCTGCGGCGCGGATGGGCGCGCGCACCGCGCTGGTGACTATGCGCAGGGACAAGCTCGGTACGCTCTCGTGCAATCCGTCGATCGGCGGCGTCGGCAAGGGGCATCTGGTTCGCGAGATCGATGTCTTCGACGGGTTGATGGCCAAGGCGGCGGACGCGGCGGGCATCCATTACCGCATGCTCAACCAGAGCAAGGGTCCTGCCGTCCGCGGGCCGCGCGTGCAGGCGGATCGGCGGCTCTATGCAGCCGCGATCCAGCGGACGCTTGCGGAAACCGAAGACCTCACCATCGTCGAAGGGTCGGCGGATCGGCTTGTGCTGCGCGGCGGAGCGGTGGCGGGGATCGCGCTGGATGACGGCGGGCAGATTTCCGCCAAGGCGGTGATCGTCGCAAGCGGTACGTTCCTCGGCGGACGCATGTTTTGCGGCGAGCAAAGCGAGGCCGGCGGCAGGATCGGTGAAGGTGCGGCGATCACTCTGGCGGCGCAGTTGCGCGAGCTCGGGTTGCGCGTCGCGCGTCTGAAGACGGGGACGCCGCCGCGCCTCGACGGAACGACGATCGATTGGGCGCGGCTCGACTATCAGCCGAGCGACGCGACGCCGTGGCGCTTTTCCTCGGCGCCATCCGTACGCTTGCCGCAGGTGGCGTGCGCGATCACACGGACCAACGCGCGGACGCATGACATCATCCGATCGGGGCTCGATCGCTCGCCGCTGTTTTCAGGCGCGATCGAGGGACGCGGCCCGCGCTATTGTCCGTCGATCGAGGACAAGATCCACCGCTTCGCCGATCGCGATTCGCACCAGATCTTCCTGGAGCCGGAGGGGCTGGACGACGCGACCGTCTATCCCAACGGCATTTCGACATCGCTGCCGATCGAGGTTCAGGAAGCGATGATCCGCACGATTGAGGGCCTCGAGCAGGCCAGGATCAGCCAGCCCGGCTATGCGGTGGAGTATGACCATGTCGATCCACGCGCGCTCGATGCGCAATTGGCGTTGCGGGACATTCCCGGCCTGTATCTCGCCGGGCAGATCAACGGCACGACGGGCTATGAGGAGGCGGCGGCGCAGGGGCTGGTCGTGGGGCTCTCGGCGGCCGCTGCTGCTCTGGGGAGGGCGCCGGTGCGCTTCGATCGCGCGAGCAGCTATATCGGCGTAATGATCGACGATCTGACGCTTCAGGGTGTCACCGAACCTTATCGGATGCTGACGGCACGGGCCGAGTTTCGGCTTCACCTGCGGGCGGATAACGCCGTTGCCAGGCTTGGCGGGGCGGCGATCGGGAGTAGCGTTCTCTCGTCTGAGGCACATCGGCGTATCGAGGCGCATCTTGCCGCCAAAGCCGTTGCAGGTGATTTGCTCGATAGGGGCGTGGCAGACGGTCCGCTTTCCGATGCGGGTGTAAGCCAGGCGGTAGCGGAAGAGGTTGCGGCCGACGCGCTATACGAGCCGTATCTGCGCAGGCAGCAGCTTGAGGTGATGCGGCGTGAGCGCGATGCGGCGGTGCCGTTGGGCGAGAGGATCGATTATTCGGGCGTTCCTGGGCTTTCCAACGAGATGATCGAGCGGCTGACGATCGCGAAGCCGGCCGACCTCGCTTCCGCCGCAAGAATTCGCGGGATTACGCCTGCCGCCTTGACAGCCATCTTCGTTGCGGCGCGCGCAGCTTGAGCGAGGAGGAAGCCGAGCGACTGGTCTGTCAGGATGTTCCACGTGAAACATGCGAGCGGCTAAAGGCATTCATTAACCTCTTGCGCGACGAGGCCGAAAAACAGAATTTGATCGCGCGATCGACGCTCGACCAAATCTGGCAGCGGCATATCCTCGACTCTTCGCAGCTCCTCGGCCCGACCAAAGATGCTGCCGGACCTTGGGTCGATATCGGCAGCGGGGCGGGACTGCCCGGACTGGTGATCGCGATCCTGCGCGACCAGCCTTGCCTACTGATCGAACCGCGCGCCAAGCGCGCAGCGTTTCTTTCGGAAGCCATCGAGCGACTCGGCCTCGCTTCGCGCGTGACGGTCATCGCCCAGACCGCAGCCTCGGCGCCGGCCGTCACCGCTGCGGTAATCAGCGCACGCGCGGTCGCACCGTTGCCCCGATTGTTCGCGATCGGCGCGCGCTTCGCCGACGCGGAGACGATCTGGGTGCTGCCCAAGGGACGATCGGCCGCCGAGGAACTGGCGAGCGCGCGGGCTTCGTGGCAGGGGGAGTTCCGGCTTGTCCCCAGCCTGACCGATTCGTGCGCCGCAATCGTCGTGGCGCGCGGCGTTCGCCCGAGGAAGACGAGATGATCAGGATCGCGATAGCCAATCAGAAAGGCGGCGTCGGCAAGACGACCAGCGCGATCAACCTGGCGACCGCGCTGGCCGCCACCGGCCATCGCGTGCTGCTGATCGATTTCGATCCGCAGGGCAATGCCTCGACCGGGCTCGGCGTCGATCGCGGCGCGCGGGCGAGATCGAGCTATGAGGTGATGACAGGCACGGTGGCGCTGGCCGATGCGGTGCGGCCGACCGCGGTGCCGAGGCTCGACCTGGTTCCGGCGACGCAGGATCTTTCGGGGATCGAGGTCGAACTGGTCGATGCCGAGGACCGCGTGCACCGGCTGCGCGATGCGATGGACGCCTTGCCGCCGCGCTGGGACGTCTGCCTGCTCGATTGCCCGCCGTCGCTGGGCCTGCTGACGATCAACGCGCTCGCGGCCTGCCGCTATGTGCTGGTGCCGCTGCAATGCGAATTCTTCGCGCTTGAGGGGCTGAGCCAGTTGCTGCACACGGTGGAGCGCGCGCGCGCCAACCTCAATCCGGCGCTGGCGATCATCGGCGTCGCGCTGACGATGTACGATCGCCGCAACCGGCTTTCCGAGCAGGTGGCGCAGGACGTGCGCGCGGTAATCGGCGAACTGGTGTTCGACACCGCGATCCCGCGCAACGTGCGGCTGTCCGAAGCGCCGAGCCATGGCTTGCCCGCGCTGATCTACGACCATCGCTGCCCGGGATCGGAGGCCTATATCGCTTTGGCGCGCGAACTGCTCGGGCGGCTGCCGCAGCTCGCGGTGGCGGCATGAGCGAGGCGAAGCGCGGGCTGGGACGCGGGCTCTCCTCGTTGCTGGGCGACGCGCGGCGCGAGGAGCCGATCGCCGGCGAGGGCCATGGCGAGGGGGTGCGGATGCTCGCGGTGGCGGCGATCTTTCCCAACCCCGACCAGCCGCGCCGCCATTTCGATGAGGCCGCGCTCGACGAGCTCGCCGCATCGGTCAAGGCGCGCGGGTTGATCCAGCCGATCGTCGTGCGCGGAGCGGGCAAGGGCTATGAGATCGTCGCCGGCGAGCGGCGCTGGCGGGCGGCGCAGCGCGCGCAGCTCCACCAGATTCCCGCGCTGGTGCGGACGCTCGACGACAGCGAGACGCTGGAGCTCGCGATCGTCGAGAATATCCAGCGGCAGGACCTCAACGCCATCGAGGAGGCCGAATCCTATCATCGGCTGATCAAGAGCTTCGGCCACAGCCAGGAGGCGCTGGGCAAGATGGTCGGCAAATCGCGCAGCCATGTCGCCAACCTGCTGCGGCTGCTCGACCTGCCGCAGGCGGTGCGCGCGATGATCGCCGACGGGCGGCTGAGCATGGGGCATGCGCGCGCGCTGATCGGGGTCGAGAATGGGGAGGCGATCGCCGAGGAGGTCGTGCGGCGCGGGCTTTCGGTGCGCGAGACCGAGGCGCTGGCGCGCGGCGCCAGGCCCAAGCGCGAGCGCAAGGGGCCGATGGAATATAAGGGCAGCAGCACCGATATCTGGGCGCTTGAGCGCCAGCTCGGCGATCTGCTCGGCCTCAAGGTCGCGATCGTCCATGGCCCCAATGGCGGCACGGTGACCCTGGGCTATTCGACGCTCGATCAGCTCGACATGATCTGCCAGCGGCTCAGTGGCGGGCCGATCTAAGCCGCGCGTCCGTTAACGCCCCCTTAGGCTTCGCGGGATAAGGCGAGGAGTGCGCGGAAGCAGCGTTCGGTTTCAGGTGGCGTATGCAGCGATGATCAATGTGCTGATCGTGGATGATTCGGTCACGATACGAGGGATGCTGACCTACGTTCTGCAAGGCGACCGCGATATCAAGGTGGCCGTCGCCGAGAATGTCGCCGAAGCCGAGGCTTTGCTGGACAGCGATCATTTCGACGTGATTACGCTGGATCAGGAGATGCCCGGGGTCTGTGGGCTCGCCTATCTCGAAATCCTGGTCAAGCGGCACGATATACCCGTGATCATGCTCTCGTCGGCGACGCGCAAGGGCGCCGACTTCCGGACGACGGCGCTGCTCGCCGGCGCGGTCGGCTGTTTCGATAAGGCCGATGCGGTGCGCTGCGCGCCCGAGCTGATCAAGCTCGTCAAGGCGGCGGCGCATCGACATGCGCGGATCGCGCCCGACGATCGGGCGGCGATGAGGGAGCGCCTCATCACGAGCTGAAAATCACGCTTGCATTGTTGGAACATTTAGGGTACGCACCCTCCGATCTGGGAGTGCGCGCGCATGGCAACGCGATTGGCGGACGGGACGGTTTGGACGGAGCGCGCGGGGCTTTTCGGCCGGCGCGGCGGCGCGATCCTGGGCGCGCTGGCGATCCTCGCGCTGGTGCTGCTGCTCGGCTTCGCGCTGGCGAGCTACCATTCTGTCGATCCGGCGATGAACACCGCGGCGGGCGGGCCGCCGGTCAACGTGCTCGGCGCGCCGGGCGCGTGGGCCGCCGATCTGCTGCTGACCCTGTTCGGGCTTCCCGTTGCGTTGCTGCTGCCGCCGCTGGTGGTGATCGCGCTCAGGCTGTGGCGCGGCGCCGAGGCGGGGCAGTGGAAGCGCGCGCTGCCGATTACCGTGCTGGCGATGGCGCTGCTGGATGTCGCGCTGGGGTTGATCCGCGGCGGGACGGTGGCGCCGCTGCCGGCGGGGCTCGGCGGCGCGATCGGGCTGGGTGGTGCCGGCGCGATCGATGCCGGGCTGGCGCGGATCGCTATGCCGGGCTGGCCCGAGGCGCCCAGGATCGCGGCGATGCTGCTGCTCGCGGTGACGGGGCTGGCCTGCGCCTTCTGGGCGATGGGGCTGAGCACGACCGAGCGGCAGGCGCTGTTCCGGCGGCGCGCGCGCGAAGCCGGGGGTTTCGGAATAGCGGGTGAGGCCCTGCCTGATACGCCGGTGCCGCCCAAAGCGGCGCGGCGGAGGATCGAGCCGCGCGCCGACGATGCACCCG
>NZ_CAHJXD010000206.1 GCF_903644055.1 Sphingomonas bacterium
CCGCCGCGACGACCACCACCACCCCGGCCGCCGTCGCGTCCGCCACGGGGACCACCTTGCGCGCCGCCGCCGCCGAAGCCGCCGCCGCTGCTCGTTTCCGGGGCGATCACCTGTTCATAGCGGTCGATCTCCTCGGGGCCGATCTCATGATCGTGGTCGGCATCCAGCGTGGCGAAGAAGCGCGCCGCATCCGTTTGAAACTCGACGAGCGTGATTCGGCCGTCATGATCGGCATCGGCGCCCGCGAACCACGCCTCGGCATTATCGGCCGCGTCGCGAAACGGTTCGCCCATCGGGCTGACGAACAGGCGCGCGCGATGCCAGGGAGGGCTGTCCGCCGCTTCGGGCGGCGGGCCGGATTGGGCATGCGCGCCGGCCGCCAGCGTCGCCGCCAACAGCAGCCCGCGCATCCTCATCTGCTCCAACGGCCGTTCTGCCGCGACGTCAGGAAGGAGAAGGCGGCGGTCCCGGTCTGGCCGAGCGGCACGACGGTCGTGCCGTAGAGCGCCTGCCGACCGCCCGTCCCGATCTCTACCCCGACCTCGCCGTGCACGCCACGATGCGCGCCGTTGATCGGCAGTTCGCCGTCATTGCGCGTCGCGCCCGCCTCTAGCGCGGCGGCGCGGTCGGCCGGCGAAAGTGCTACTGGCGGTTCGGCGAGCGCCGCACTTGCTCCCAGTGCGGCGAGCAGCACGATCCCCAGTTTGACGCGTGCCATGCCCGGCTCCTCGAAATGTCTTGCCTCTCTCAAGCCCCGGCGATGCTGACACACGCCTGAACGAAGCCGCGTTCCCCGTCTAATCCCGGCACCGCTGCCGAGCCGACATCATGGCTTGAGCGCCGCCTGCGCCGCGGCGAGGCGCGCGATCGGCACGCGGTAAGGCGAGGCCGAGACATAATCGAGGCCGATCGCCTCGCAGAAGGCGATCGAGGCGGGATCGCCGCCATGCTCGCCGCAGATGCCGAGCTTGATGTCCGGACGGGTCTTGCGCCCGCGCTCGGCCGCCAACTGGATCAGCTCGCCGACCCCTTCGATATCGAGGCTGACGAACGGATCCTTGGCGTAGATCCCCTGCTCGACATAGACGCCGAGGAAGCGCGCGGCATCGTCCCTCGAGACGCCGAGAGCGGTCTGCGTCAAGTCATTGGTTCCAAACGAGAAGAAGGCTCCCACCTCGGCGATCTCACCCGCCTTGAGCGCCGCACGCGGAAGCTCGATCATCGTGCCGACAAGATATTCGAGGCGAGTGCCCGTCTCGGCGAACACCGCCTCGGCCGCCTTGTCGATCACCGCCTTCATCAGCTCCAGCTCGCGGCGCGTCGCGACGAGCGGCACCATCACCTCGGGGATCGGCGCGTCGCCGGTCTTGTTGGCGACCGCCACCGCCGCCTCGAAGATCGCGCGCGCCTGAATCTCATAGATTTCGGGATAGGTCACGCCGAGGCGGCAGCCGCGATGGCCGAGCATCGGGTTGAATTCGTGCAGCTCGGCGGCGCGGCGCTTGAGCTTCTCGACGTCGATGCCGGTCGCTGCCGCGACCTCGGCGAACTCGCCTTCCTCGTGCGGCAGGAATTCGTGCAGCGGCGGATCGAGCAGGCGGATCGTCACCGGCAATCCCGCCATGATCTCAAAGATTTCGGCGAAGTCGCTGCGTTGCTCCGGCAACAGTTTCTCGAGTGCGGCGCGGCGCCCCTTCTCGTCCTCGGCGAGGATCATCTGGCGGACGCTGGTGATCCGCCCCGCATCGAAGAACATATGTTCGGTGCGGCACAGGCCGACGCCCTCTGCGCCGAACTGCCGCGCGGTGCGGCAATCGAGCGGCGTCTCGGCATTGGCGCGCACCTTGAGGCGGCGGACGCCATCGGCCCATTCCATCAGCACGCCGAAGTCGCCCGCCAGCTCGGGCTGCACGGTCGCGACCTCGCCCAGCATCACCTCGCCGGTGGCGCCGTCGATCGTCAGGATATCGCCCGCCGTCACCTCGCGCCCGCCGACGCGGAACAGCTTCGCCCTGGCGTCGATCGCCAGGCTGCCGACGCCCGAGACGCACGGCCGCCCCATCCCGCGCGCCACCACCGCCGCATGGCTGGTCATGCCGCCGCGCGCGGTGAGGATGCCCCTGGCGGCGTGCATGCCGTGGATGTCTTCGGGGCTGGTCTCGACGCGGACGAGGATCACCGCCTCGCCCGCCGCCGCCATCCTCTCGGCGCTGTCGGCATCGAACACCGCCTTGCCGCTGGCCGCGCCCGGCGAGGCGGGCAGGCCCTTGGCGATGACGTCGCGCGGCGCCTTGGGATCGAGCGTCGGGTGGAGCAACTGATCGAGCGCCGCCGGATCGACGCGGCCGATCGCCTCCTCGCGCGTGATCAGCCCTTCGTTGGCCATATCGACTGCGATCTTGAGCGCGGCCTTGGCGGTGCGCTTGCCGGCGCGGGTCTGGAGCATCCAGAGCTTGCCCTGCTGCACCGTGAATTCGATATCCTGCATATCGCGGTAATGCGTTTCGAGCAGATCGAACACCTTGGCGAGCTCGTCATAGACCGCGGGCATCGCCTCCTGCATCGAGGCCGCCTTGGCGCCCGCCCGCTCGCGCGCCGCCAGCGTCAGATATTGCGGAGTGCGGATGCCGGCGACGACATCCTCGCCCTGCGCGTTGATCAGGAACTCGCCGTAATAAGCGCGCTCGCCGGTCGAGGGATCGCGCGTGAAGGCGACGCCGGTCGCCGATGTCTCGCCCATATTGCCGAACACCATCGCCTGGACGTTGACCGCGGTGCCCCAGCTACCGGGAATATCGTGCAATCGCCGATAGACCTTGGCGCGCTCGGACTGCCAGGAGCCGAACACCGCGCCGACCGCGCCCCACAATTGATCGTGCACGTCCTGCGGGAAGGGCTTGCCCCATTGCTGCTCGACGAGGGCCTTGTAGCGATCGACCAGCGCCTCCAGATCTTCGGAGGTGAGATCGGTATCGAGGTGGAAGCCCTTGTCTTCCTTGGCGATCTCCAGTGCTTCCTCGAACGCGCCATGATCCAGCTCCAGCACGACATCGGCATACATCTGGATGAAGCGGCGGTAGCTGTCCCAGGCGAAGCGCGCATCGCCCGAGGCCTGCGCCAGCCCCTCGACGGTGCGATCGTTGAGCCCGAGGTTGAGCACCGTATCCATCATCCCCGGCATCGACGTCCGCGCGCCCGAGCGCACCGAGACGAGCAGGGGATCGGCCTCGTCGCCGAAGCTCTTGCCGGTGATTCCCTCGATATGCGCGATGCCGGTCGCCACCTCGTCGCGCAGGCTCTGCGGAAACTGGCCGCCCTCGTCATAGTAACGCGTGCACATCGCGGTCGAGATGGTGAAGCCCGGCGGCACGGGCAGGCCGATCGAGGCCATGCCATCGAGGTTGGCGCCCTTGCCGCCGAGAAGGTTCTTGTCGCCCTGCCCGCCATCGGAGACGCCGCCGCCGAAGCGATAGACGTAGCGATCGCTGGTGTCTGTCTTGGGCAGGCTGGCCATAAGATCGATACTCGCGGACGGGGTGATCGGGAGCATCGCGCCTAACCGGAGGAGGCCGAACGGTCCAGCCCCCGGCCCCGGAACCCGAAAGCCACAGCGATCGTGGCTTTTGTGGCTTTTGTAGGCTTTGTGGCTTTCGCCACGGCCCCGCGCCGAGAGGCTGTCCTGTTCAGGCTGAACGTCACCCCGGCCTTGAGCCGGGGTTCACCAAGCTCCTAGTCCCGAGCTGACAGGCTCTGTGGGACGGTGGATGCCGGAACGAGTCGGGCATGACGGAAGATCTTACGTGTTCGAATGGCATAAGCACCGAACAAGTCCGGGTGACGAAGGAGGAGGTCAGGCGCGACCGTCCGGGGCAAGGCTGGCGACGAGCCCGGCGAGCTCGAACACCGTCAATTGCGGGTCCATCGACTGGCGCACGGCAAGCTCGGCGATGCGCCGCGCCTCGCTCCACAGCGCGATCCTTGCCGGCATCTCCGGCCCCCCCGCCCGCGCCGCGGCGGCGATGCGGCGGGGGACGCGCGCGAGGAAGGCCTCGTAGCGCGGCTGCGCGGCCTTGGTGCCGAGCGTCCTGGCGAGTTGCGAC
>NZ_CAHJXD010000207.1 GCF_903644055.1 Sphingomonas bacterium
CGCCGAGCAGCTCCATCCCGACAGGCCGCTGGCGCGCGGCTATGCGCGCGTCGAGAAGCGCGACGGGCCTATCGTCGCCAGCGCGGCGCAGGCGCGCGCGGCGGGCGCCGTGACGCTGGTTTTCGCCGACGGGCGGGTAAGCGCGCGGGTTGAGGGCGCGCCCCGCCCCGCCTATGACAAGCCCGAACAACCAAAGCTGCTATAGGATTGTCCTCCTCAGGACGAGCGAGGTCGAGAGGGGCATGGGAAAACCGAAATGCTGATGGCGCAAGGGCGGCCCGCGCGGCTCCACTATATGGCGAACGGCTTCCGCGTGCTCGTTGCCGGCGATCATGTCGTCTGCGCTCTGTCGGGCGAGCGGATCGCGCTCGACGACCTGCGCTACTGGAGCGTGCGCCGGCAGGAGGCTTATGCCACCGCCGACCTCGCCACCCGCGCGGAGCGAAAGGGTTGAGGATCGCGCTCGCGGCGGTGTCGCTCGCGCTTCTCGCCGCCGGCTGTACGCGGCAGGCGCAGGTCGGTGGCCCGCGCACCCCGCCGCCGCTTCCCGGCCATCCGCTCGAGCCCCCGCCGCCGCAGACCGTCCCCGCCAGCCTGTTCAACCTGCACGGCGAGATCACGCAGGGCGCGCTGCTCACGGGCACCGTGCCGCAGGGCACCGCGCTGCTTCTGCTCGATGGCAAGCCGGTACGATTCGTCGCCGAGGACGGACGCTTCATCATCGGGCTCAACCGCGATGCCGCGTCGAGCGCGCTGCTCGAGGCGCGGCTCGCCGACGGGCGGCTGCTGCGCCTGCCGCTTACCGTCTCGCCCCGCCAGTGGGATATCTCGAACCTGTCGACGCTCTCGCGCGGCACCTCGCCCAGCCCCGCCTACCAGCGCATCCGTGCCGCCGAGCAGCAGCAGATCACCGCCGGCAAGAACGCCGATTCGGACACGGCGGGCTGGCGCCAGCAGTTCCGCTGGCCGACGACCGGGCGGATCAGCACGCTGTTCGGATCGCAGCGCATCTATGCGGGCGGCGTCGCCGGCGCCTATCATGGCGGGATCGATATCGCGCGGCCGACCGGCACGCCGGTCTATGCCCCCGCCGATGGCGTGATCACGCTCGCCGCGAGCCACCCGTTCAGTCTCGAGGGCAATCTGGTGCTGATCGATCACGGCTTCGGCCTGATCAGCGCGATGATGCACCTGTCGAAGATCGAGGTGACGCAGGGCCAGCGCATCACCAGGGGCCAGGAGATCGGCCTCGTCGGCATGACCGGCCGCGCGACGGGGCCGCACCTGCACTGGGGGCTGACCTGGAAGGACGCGCGGATCGATCCGCTGCTCGTCGCAGGGCCGATGCCGGCGCAATAGCGGGTAGACATGAAGCCCCGTTACACACCGGGGCGATCTTGGATGGGGGGCGTCATCGCCCCGCCGGTCATACCGCCAGCAGCGTCACGCCCTGATATTTGGGATTGGCCGGGTCGAACACATTCTGCGGATTGAACGGATGCGCTACGACCTCGCGGATCTGGAGGCCGGTGAGTTTGAAGGTGCCCAGCTTGGCCTCGCCGACCGCGCGGCCTTCGCGCTCGATCGTCACCGCGTCCACGAACAGCTCGCCATGGCGCGTGTAGAGGATGTGCGGCGCGAGCTTGATGCGCATCCGGTTGTAGGTGGCTTCGAGGCACCGCCTGAGGGCAATGGCTTCCAGCACGAATCTGCTTTCGGTCATGACATTTCGTCTGCCGGACAAATCCTGCCCATGGCAAGTATTTTGTGCGGTGCAGCATTTAATTGTTACGCTTGCGGTATTTATGCATCCTCGGCGGGCAATCGCGCTTGCCGCCCAGGATGCCGGCTCGCCGGAATGATCGAGACGGGGAACGCGGCGCACATCCTATCGGTTGAACCGTCTTGATCGGGGAGGCGGCGATGCGGCTACGGACGATAGCTTTGACGGCGATGATCGCGTGCGGCGCGCAGGCGCAGCCGCCACCCGGGCAAGCGCGCGAATTCGATCGAATCCTCGCGGGGCGACGGGCCGAAGCGCCGGTACGCTGTATCCAACCCGATCTGTCGGCCCGTCCGATCCTGCTCGACGGACGGGCAATAGCCTATTTCCGCGCGGGCAAGGTCTATGTGAACCGTTTCGAGCAGCGATGCCCGCAACTGATCCAGACGCGGACCTTGATCACCACCGGCGTGCAGGGGCGCTTGTGCCGCCACGATCCGGTTCGGGTTGTCGATCTTTCCGGCGGCGGCGGTGTGGGCTATGGCTTTTGCACGTTCGGCGACTTCGTGCCTTATGCAAAGGCGAAGTGATCGCCTGCAAACTGGCACCATGAAACGAAAAAGGGCGGTGCCCGATATGGGACCGCCCTTTCGCTATTCCGTGTCGCCACCACGCCGTCAGACCAGCCCGGCTTCCCCGATCCGGCCGTTCGCCATGGCTGGGCCCGTAATTGCCGAAGCAATTCCGGGCCGCCCGCTCAGCGCTTCGAGAACTGGAAGCTGCGGCGTGCCTTGGCGCGGCCGTACTTCTTGCGCTCGACGGTGCGGCTGTCGC
>NZ_CAHJXD010000208.1 GCF_903644055.1 Sphingomonas bacterium
CGCAACTGCCGATGCTGGCGCTGCTCGCGCTGGCGACCTGGCTGGCGGGGCGGCAAGACGGCCAGCGCATCCCGCGCATCCGCCGCGCGAAGAAGATCTACTGATCGGGCCGGTGCCGTCTCTCAGGCCTTGAGGCGCATGTCCAGATAGGCATCCACCGACTTCATCAGATCGGGCATCTCATGTTCGAAGAAATGGTTGGCGCGCGGGATCGTATCGTGGTGGATCGTGATGTGCCGCTGGGTGCGCAACTTGTCGACCAGCTTCTGCGTCGCGGCGGGGGTCGCCACCTCGTCGCCCTCGCCCTGGATGATGATCCCCGAGGAGGGGCAGGGCGCGAGGAAGGTGAAATCGTAGAGGTTCGCAGGCGGCGCGATCGAGATGAAGCCCTTGATCTCCGGCCGCCGCATCAGGAGCTGCATGCCGATCCAGGCGCCGAACGAGAAGCCCGCGATCCAGGTGGTCTGCGCCTCGGGATGGATCGACTGGACCCAATCGAGCGCGCTCGCCGCATCGGAAAGCTCGCCGATGCCGTTGTCGAACACCCCCTGGCTCCTGCCGACGCCGCGAAAATTGAAGCGCAACGTCGCGAATCCGCGCCGCACGAAGGTCTGGTAGCAGGCCTGGACGATCGCGTTGTTCATCGTGCCGCCCGCCTGCGGATGCGGGTGGAGGATCATCGCGACGGGCGCGCGCGGGCGCGGCCCCGGATTGAAACGGCCTTCGAGGCGCCCTTCCGGGCCGGGAAAAATGACTTCGGGCAAAAGCGATCCTGCGCGTGAGAGGAAAGTGCCGCTAGGGCTGCGGCGATCGGCGGCCTATATAGAAACTGAACCCGCCCGCGCAATCTTTGGAAGAGGCCGTTTGCGCCACCGCATCTATCTCGATCATGCCGCGACGACGCCGCTGCGCCCCGAGGCGAAGGCGGCGATGGCCGACGCGTGGGAGCGCTGGGCCAATCCATCGTCGCAGCATGCCGAGGGCCGGGCGGCGCGGGCGGCGCTGGAGCGTGCGCGCGAAGCGATCCGGCAAACGCTGGGATGGGACGGCGAGCTGATCTTCACCGGCGGCGCGACCGAGGCGGCGGCGATCGCGCTGGACGGGAGCGCGCGCAAGGCGATCGTCTCGAACGTCGAGCATCCGGCGGTGCCTGGCGCCGTGGACGATGCGCGCGTGGTGCCGGTTGCGGAGGACGGGCTGGTCTCGATCGAAGCGCTCGATCGCGCGCTGGAAGACCGCCCCGGCGCGATGGTGGCGATCCAGCAGGTCAATTCGGAGACGGGGGTGATCCAGCCGCTCGAGGGTCTGGCGGGGCGCATCGCGGCGCGGGGCGGGCTGCTGTTCGCCGATTGCGCGCAGGGGGCGGGCAAGCTGCCGCTGCCGCCCGCCGATCTGATCGCGATCTCCGCGCACAAGTTCGGCGGCCCGCCGGGAATCGGCGCGTTGCTCCTCCGCGACTTCGGAATGATCGCGCCCCGGGGGCAGGGACAGGAGCAGGGCTATCGTCCCGGCACGGAGAATCTGCCCGCGATCCTCGGCTTCGCGGCGGCGCTTTCGGCCGGGGCGCAGTCGGGCCGGATGGCGGAGCTTGCCGGGCTCAGGGCCGATCTGGACGATGCGGTGCGCAAGGCGGGGGGCGTGGTGATCTGCGATGCCGGCCCGCGCCTGCCGACGATCGCCTCCTACCGGATGCCCGGCGCCAGCGCGGCGGTGCAGCTCATGCGCTTCGATCTCGCGGGCATAGCGCTCTCGGCGGGGAGCGCTTGCGCGTCGGGCACGCTCAAGCGCAGCCCCGTCATGGCGGCGATCGGCCTGGCGCCGGAGGCCGCGGACGAGGTCATCCGGGTGAGCTTCGGCTGGACCACGACGGCGGAGGAGGTCGCGGTCTTCGCCGACGCCTGGGCGGCGCTGGCGCGCACCACAGAGGCGCGCGCGGCATGATCTACCTCGATTATCAGGCGACCACGCCGCTTGCCCCGGAGGTGCGCGACGCGATGCTGCCATGGCTGAGTGACAGGTTCGGCAACCCGCATTCGCCGCATCGCATGGGGCGCGAGGCGGCGGCGGCGGTCGCTTATGCTGGCGATCGGCTGACGGCGGCGCTCGATCTGCCGCCGGGGCGGGTGGTCTTCACGTCGGGCGCGACCGAGGCGGTGAACTGGACGATCCAGTCGGCGCTGCGCCACGCACCGCGCGGCCGCCGCGCGATCGTCACCATCGCGACCGAGCATGCCTGCGTGCTCGATACCGCCGCGGCGATGGCGGCGGAAGGCTATGAGGCGCGGGTGCTGCCCGTCGGCCGCGACGGCCTCGTCGATCTCGACATGGCCGCCGGGGCGATCCGCGACGATGTCGCATTGGTCGCCGCGATGCTGGTCAACAACGAGATCGGAATCCTCCAGCCGATCGCCGCGCTGGCCGATCTCGCGCATGCGGCGGGGGCGCGCTTCCTGTGCGACGCGGTGCAGGGGCTCGGGCGGGTCGCGATCCCGCCAGCCTGCGATTTCGTCGCGGTCTCGGCGCACAAGCTGCATGGGCCGAAGGGCGTCGGCGCGCTGTGGCTGCGCGAGGGCGCGACGCTCGCGCCGCTGATCCACGGCGGGGGGCAGCAGGATGGCTTGCGATCGGGAACGCTTTCGCCCGCCTTGTGCGTTGGCTTCGGCGCGGCGGCATCGTTGGCGTCGGAGCGAACGACGATCGATGCCCGGCATGTCGAAGGCCTGTGGGATGCGGCCGTCGCGGCGTTCGGCGACGGCTGGACGATCAACGGCGCGATCGAGCGGCGCTATCGCGGCAATCTCAACATCCGGCGCGAGGGGCTCGATGTCGCGCGGCTGATGTCCGAGCTGCGCGATGTCGCCTTCTCCGCCGGATCGGCCTGCGCCAGCGGCTCGGGACGGCCGAGCCATGTGCTGCGCGCGCTGGGCCTGAGCGAGGCGGCGGCGAAATCCAGCATTCGCCTCGGCTTCGGGCGCTATACGACCGAGGAGCAATTGGTGGAGGCGGCGACACGGATCGACGCCGCCGCCGCCCGGCAGCGGGAGTGGGCATGACGGTGCGGGTCCGCTTCGCTTCGGCCGACGGCGAGCGGGTGCGCGAGGTCGAGGCGCCCGAGGGCGCGCGCCTGCTCGAGGTCGCGCAGGCAAACGGCCAGCCGCTGGAGGGGACGTGCGAAGGGCAGATGGCCTGCTCGACCTGCCACGTCATCGTCGATCCCGCCGATTTCGATCGCCTGCCGCGCGCGAGCGAGGAGGAGGACGACCTGCTCGATCTCGCCGCCTCGGTCACCCGCACCAGCCGCCTCGCCTGCCAGATCCGCTTGGACCCGACGCTCGACGGCCTGACGGTGCGCATGCCCGGCGAAAGCCGCGACATGCAGGGGCGTTAGAAACGTCGTCATGCCCGCGAAAGCTGGCATCTCGTGAACAGGTCTGTCCTGTTGAGGTTGAACTCTCGTCGCCCCGGCCTTGAGCCGGGGTCCCGCTTCTTCTTCAGCGTTGGCAGGCAGCGGGACCCCGGATCAAGTCCGGGGTGACGTTCCGCTTGAACGACAGCCTCTAGGCCGCCGCCTTTTCCTTGTGCGGGAGCTCCTCGACCGCCACCCCGCCCGCCGCCTCGATCAACAACCGTTCCAGCGTGCGCAGCCGCGTCGGCGCGTCGATCTTGTCGCCGGTGAGATCGGTCAGGTAGAAGACGTCGACCGCGCGTTCGCCATAGGTGGCGATGTGCGCCGAGCGGATCGTCACCTTGGCCTGGAACAGCGCGTAGGCGAGCGCGTGGAGCAATGCCGGGCGGTCGCGGGCGTTGATCTCGACCACGGTGTAGCGGTTCGAGGCCTTGTTATCGATCAGCACGTTGGGCTCGATCGTGAAGGCGTCGGCGCGGGTGCGCGCCGAGGGCTTGGCGGCGAGCCGGGAGGAAAGCTGGCTGCGGTTGGCCAGCGCATCCTCGATCGCGCTGGACAGGCGCCGCAGCCGGTGGGGATCGTCGAACGCCTGGCCGAACGGATCCTGCACCAGCAGATTGTCGATCGCCATGCCGTCGCGCGTCGTATGGATACGCGCATCGATGATGTTGCCGCCGGCGAGATGGATCGCGCCCGCGATGCGGTAGAAGAGGCCGGGGTGATCGCCGGCGTAGATCGTGACGAGCGTCGCGCCGCGCCGGGGATCGGCCTGCGCGACGATCGACAGCGATTTGCCGCCCGCGTCGGCGGCGGCGATCTGGCGGGCGTTGCGTTCGAGGATGTCGGTCCCTTCGGCGACCCAATAGCTTTCGGGAAAGCGCCGGGCGTGATCGTCGAAGCGATGGCGGCTCCAGCCGAGCTCGATCGCGAGCTCGGCGCGCTTGGTGGCGACGCGCTCGCCGCGCCCGCGCTGCTTGTGGCCGGGGCGCAGCACCTCCTCGGCGGCGAGGTAGAGATCGGCGAGCAACTGGCGCTTCCAGCCGTTCCACACGCCGGGCCCGACCGCGCGGATATCGACGATCGTGAGCAGCAGCAGCAGGCGCAGGCGCTCGGGGCTCTGCACCGCCTCGGCGAAATCGAGGATCGTCTTGAAATCAGAAAGGTCGCGCTTGAACGCGGTGTCCGACATCAGCAGGTGATAGCGGACCAGCCAGGCGACGGTCTCGGTCTCGGCGGCGCTCAGCCCGAAGCGCGGCCCGAGCTTGTACGCGACTTCGGCGCCCAGCACCGAATGATCGCCGCCGCGCCCCTTGGCGATATCGTGGAGCAGCACCGCCACATAGAGCGCGCGCCGCGAGACCAGCTTCGGCAGCAGCGCGCTCGCCAGCGGATGATCGGTCTCCAGCGTGCCATGCTCGATCCGGCTGAGCAGCCCGATCGCGCGCAGCGAATGCTCGTCCACCGTGTAATGGTGATACATGTCGAACTGCATGCGCGCGACGACGCGGCCGAAATCGGGGACGAAGCGGCCGAACACGCCCGCTTCGTTCATCCAGCGCAGCACGCGCTCGGGATCGCGCGGCGAGGTCAGCACCTCCAGGAACAAGGCGTTGGCACGGGGATCGGCGCGGACCGTGCCCTCGATCAGCCGGGCGTCGCGTGAGGCCTGGCGCAAAGTCAGCGGGTGGATTTCCAGCGCGTTGACGTCTGCGAAGGCGAACAATTGGAGGAGGCGGACGGGATCGTCCTCGAAGAAGCCGTCGGTCGGCGCCGTGAGGCGGCCGCGATCGAGCTGGAAACCCGCGAGCCGGCGCGGCCGGCGCTTGAGGCTGGGGATGCCGAGGCGCCGCCCGCGGCCCGCGAACCGCTCGTCGAGATGCGCCATGAACAAGGCGGTAAGATCGCCGACTTCCTTCGCGGTGAGGAAATAATGCTGCATGAAGCGCTCGACCGCGGTGCGCCCGGGCCGATCGGCGTAGCGCATCCGCCGCGCGATATCGGACTGGACGTCGAAGGTCAGGCGGTCCTCGGGCCGGCGCGAGAGGATGTGGAGGTGACAGCGCACCGCCCACAGGAAATTCTCGGCGCGGCGGAAGCGCCGCAGCTCCTGCGCGGTCATCAGCCCCTTTTCGACGAGATCGCCGACCGAGGGCACCTGATAGGCATATTTGCCGATCCAGAAGAGCGTATGGAGATCACGCAGCCCGCCCTTGCCCTCCTTGAGATTGGGCTCGACGACGTAGCGGCTGTCGCCCATCCGCTCGTGGCGCTGCTGGCGTTCGGCGAGCTTCTCGACGACGAAGGCGCGCGTGGTGCCCGAGACGACCTGCGTGTCGAAGCGCCGCGCCGCCTCGTCGTACAGCGGCTGGTCGCCCCAGACGTAGCGCGCCTCCAGTAGCGCGGTGCGGATCGTGAGATCGCCCTTGGCCATGCGGACCATATCGTCGAGCGAGCGGCTGGAATGGCCGATCTTCAGCCCGAGGTCCCACAAGGTGTAGAGCATCGCCTCGATCACCTGCTCGCCCCATACGGTCTGCTTCCAGGGCGTCAGGAAGGCGATGTCGACGTCCGAATGGAGCGCCATCTCGCCGCGCCCGTAGCCGCCGACCGCCGCCAGGGTCAGCCGCTCGGCGGCGCTGGGATTGTTGCTGGGGTAGAGCCGTTGCGTCGTGAAATCGAACACCAGCCGCAGGATCTGATCGGTGAGGAAGGCGTAGGAAGCGGCGATCTCGTTGCCCGCGCTCGGCCGCTC
>NZ_CAHJXD010000209.1 GCF_903644055.1 Sphingomonas bacterium
CCGCGCTGGTCAGCCTGCTGGCGCTGCTGGCCGCCGGCAGAGCAAGGTGAGCCGCGCCTTGCCGTGGACGCGATCGGCGTCGACGTGCCAGCCCTTGGCGGCGGGCATCTCGGCCGCCCCCGTCTCGATCGCCGCCCAGGCCGTAGGCGCCGCCCAGCCGAGCCGGGTCAGCTTCTCGAGCAGCGCCCCCGCACCGCCGCTGCCGTAGGGCGGATCGAAGAACAGGATGTCGCACGGCGCCCGCGCCGGCCCGAGCGCCGACACCGCGATCGGCACTATGTCGGTTTCGGCCTCGGCGCCGAGCTTGGCGGCATTGGCCCTGATCGCGGCGATCGCGGCGCGATCATGATCGACGAAGATGGCCTGCGCGGCGCCCCGCGACAGCGCCTCGAACCCCAGCGCGCCCGTCCCCGCGAAGATATCGGCGACGCGCAGCTCCTCGAACGCACCGAGCCGGCTCACCAGCATCGAAAACAGCGCCTCGCGCGTCCGATCCGCCGTCGGCCGCGTCGTCGCCCCCGGCGGCACGACGAGCGACCGCCCCCGCCACCTCCCGGCGATTATCCGCATGGCTCCTCCCCGGCACGGGGAGGGGGACCGCCCGCGCAGCGGGGGGTGGAGGGGGGCGGCGGCGAGGCGCACCGCCGTTTGGGAGCCCCCTCCACCATCCTGCGGATGGTCCCCCTCCCCTTGCAGGGGAGGATCACTTCAACGTCTTCCGAAACACCACCAGATCGTGCTGCCGCACCTCCGCCACCCCGCCCGCCGGCAGGTCGTCCAGCACGAACGGCCCGTAGGCCGTGCGGATCAGGCGGCTGACCTTGAGGCCGAGATGCTCCAGCACGCGGCGGACCTCGCGGTTCTTGCCCTCGGTCAGCTTCATTTCGATCCAGGTGTTGGCACCGGTGCGGCGTTCGAGATTGGCGTCGATCGATCCGTAGCGGACGCCCTCGATCTCGATTCCCTCGATGAGGTCCTCCAACTGCTCCTGGCTGACGTTGCCGTAGGCGCGCGCGCGATAGGTGCGCGTCACGCCGGTCGCGGGCAGCTCGAGCTGGCGCTTGAGCTCGCCGTCGGTGGTCAGCAGCAGCAGCCCCTCGGTGTTGAGATCGAGCCGCCCGACGGGGACGACGCGCGGCAGATCGTCCGGCAATCTGTCGTAGATCGTCGGCCGCCCCTTGGGATCGCGCTCGGTCGTGAGCAGGCCGGAAGGCTTGTGGAACAGGAACAGGCGCGCAGGGGCGGGCGCCTGCACGGGCTTGCCGTCGACGGTGACGCCGCGCAGCGAGGTGACGATCGTCGCGGGCGTCTCCAGCGGCACGTCGTCGATCGCGATCCGCCGCGCCTCGATCATCCGCTCGATCTCGCGGCGGCTGGCGATCCCTGCGCGCGCGAGCAATTTGGCGATGCGCTGGCCCTCCTTGCCGCCGCTCGCCTTGCGGACGCCCTGCGGCTCGACCTTCGGCTTCGGCGGTTTCAAGCGGCGGGGACCGGATCGAGCGCCTCGATCGGCCCCGGCTGCAGCACGCCCTCCCACTTGGCGACGATGCTCGCCGCGACCGCGTTGCCGATCACGCTGGTCGCCGATCGGCCCATGTCGAGGAAGTGATCGACCGCGAGGATCAGCAGCAACCCCGCTTCCGGAATATGGAAGAAGCTCAACGTCGAGGCGATGACGACGAGGCTGGCGCGCGGCACGCCCGCGACCCCCTTCGACGTCACCATCAGCACGAGCAGCATGATGATCTGCTGCGAGAAGCCGATCTCGATGCCATAGGCCTGCGCGATGAACATCGTCGCGAAGGTGCAGTAGAGCATCGTCCCGTCGAGGTTGAACGAATAGCCGAGCGGCAGCACGAACCCCGCCACCCGCTCGGGCACGCCGAATCGCTCCAGCGCCTCCAGCGTGCGCGGAAAGGCGCTCTCGGACGATGCGGTGCTGAGCGCCAGCAGGAACGGCTCGCGCAGATAGCCGAACAGCCGGTTCGTCGAAGGGCCGATGATCAGCCGCGAGACCCCATACAGCAGCGCCAGCAGCAGCAGGATCGCGGCGTAGAAGCCCGCCATGAAATAGCCGAACGTCGCGAGTATGCCGAGGCCCTGGCTCGCGACCGCGCTGGCGGCGGCGGCGAACACCGCGATCGGCGCGGCGCGCATCACATAGCCTGTGACCTTGAGCATCACCGCCGACAAGGCCTCGACCCCGCGCACGATCGGCGCGCCCGCCTCGCCGATCGCGGTCAGCCCGACGCCGAAGAACAGAGCGAAGACGACGATCGGCAGGATGTCGTTCTTCGCCATCGCATCGACGATCGATGAGGGCACGATGTGCAGGAAGAAATCGTGCAGCGAGAAAGCCGCGGTCGAAACGCCGCTGGCGGCGCTGGCCGGCGGCAGCGGCAGGTTGAGGCCGACCCCGGGCTTGAGGATGTTGACGACGACCAGCCCGAGCGTCAGCGAGACGAGGCTGGCGAGGATGAACCAGCCGATCGTCCGCCCGCCGATCCGCCCCAGCGCGGCGGTATCCCCCATGTGCGCGACGCCCGCGACCAGCGTCGCGAACACCAAAGGCGCTATGATCATCTTGATCAGGCGCAGAAAGATTTCAGTCAGGATCGAAAGCGTATCGGTGATCGTTACGAGGGCAGCAGGATCGGAAATGCTCCGGTTCAGCACGAAGCCCACGACGATGCCGAGGAGCATCGCGATAAGGATGAAGAAGGTCAGTCGCCTGGCCACGCTTTTGCTCCGCAAGAAGGAGCGGCCGTGGTCGGGGCAAAGCGTAAGGTCGTCAACCCCGGGCATCCGCCCATTGGTCAAGGAGCGTGGAGGATCGATGCTGTTCGCCAGGCGCGCCCGCAAGATCAATCGCATCCTGATCGTGGAGGACGAGCCGCTCGTCGCGTTCGATAACGAGCATCTCCTGCGCGATGCCGGCTATGAGATCGTCGCCACCGTCGATACCGTGGCCGAGGCGACCGCCTATGTCGGCCAGCATCCGGTCGATCTCGTGCTGGCGGACGTCAACCTTTCGGCGGGGGGCGACGGCACCGATGTCGCGCGCGCCGCGCAGGGCATGGACGTGCCCCTGGTCTTCGTGACCGGCGCCAATCTGGACGGCGCCGCCAAGATGGCGATGGGCGTCCTCGCCAAGCCCTACAACCAGCGCGACCTGCTCGCGACGATCGAGGCGGTGGAGGCCAAGCTTGCGGGCAAGACCCCGAAGCGCGTGCCCAAGGGGCTGACTCTGTTCGATTGAGTGCGGCGCGTCGGCGCGGATGGACGAGGAGCAAAACCGCGCTAAGACCTGCGGGATGCAGGGGCGATCGATAGACGAACCACGGGCCGGCGGCTGGACGGCGGCGATCAGGCCCTATCTGGAGCCGGCCCCGCTCGCCGCGCTGGCGGTGGGCATATCCTCGGGCTTTCCCTATGCGATGATCGGCGCGACGCTGACCACCCGGCTCGCGCAGGCGGGGATCGACAAGAAGAGCGTCACGACCTTCGCGCTCGCCTTCCTGATCTACAATTTCAAGCCGCTGTGGGCCTGGCTGGTCGATGGCGTGCGCCTGCCGCTGATCGGGCGGCTGGGGCAGCGCGTGTCGTGGATGCTGGTCGCGGGCGTGCTGGTCATCGCGGCGGTCGCCAATCTGGCGCTGGTCGATCCCAGGGCGAGCCTCTGGTGGACGGCGTGGGCGGCGGTGTTCGTCGGCTTCGCGGGGGCGACCTACGATATCGTGATCGACGCCTATCGCATCGAGGTGCTCGAACCCGAGCAGCTCGCGGTCGGCGCCGGAATGAGCCAATATGGCTGGCGGATCGGATCGACCGCGGCGGCATCGCTCGCCTTGCTGCTGGCGGGGCGGATCGGCTGGTCGGGGGGCTATCTCGCCTGCACGGTCTTCGCGCTTCCCGCGATGATCGCCGCGCTGATCCTAGGCGAGCCGAAGCGGCACCGCGCGCCGACCGAGCGCAGGGGCATACGGGGTGCCACGATCGCGATCATCGGGCCGTTCCTCGAATTCTTCCGCCGCCGCGGCGCCTTCCTCGTGCTGCTGTTCATCCTGCTCCACAAGATCGGCGACACGCTGACCACGCTGACGGTGCGGCTGCTGTTCAACGATCTCGGCTACAGCAACGATGCGATCGCGCTTTACGACGTCGGCTTCGGGTTCTGGGCGTTCCTGATCGGCATCTTCATCGGCGGCCTGCTCTACGCGCGGATGGGAATGAAGCGGTCGGTGCTGCTCAGCCTGTGGCTGATGGCGCTGACCAACCTGAGCTTCGCGGGGCTCGCCGCGGCGGGCGGCAACGCCAATTGGACGATGGCCGCGGCGATGTGCTTCGAAAATTTCGCGAGCGGCATCGGCGGCGTCACCGTGATCGCCTATTTCTCCGCGCTGTGCGATCTGCGCTTCACCGCCGCGCAATTCGCGCTGATCTCGGCGGCGGCGAGCATCGTCGGCCGCCTGATAACCGGCACCGCCGCGGGGCGTCTGATCGAAGCGATCGGCTACGTCGATTATTACCTGCTAACCACCGCGATCGCCTTGCCCGGCATCTTCCTGTTCTGGTGGATGATGCGGATGGGGCTGATTGACGATTCGATCGGCAGCGCGGGGGAGGTGGAAGGCTGAAGCATCCTGCCAAGTTCCTCCCCCAGAGGGGGAGGGGGACCGCGCGCGCAGCGCGTGGTGGAGGGGTGTCGCGCTATCTAGAGGCGACACCCCTCCGTCAGGCTTCGCCTGCCACCTCCCCTTACAGGGGAGGATCTGTCTCCCCAAACACCCGCGCGAAGATCGTGTCGACATGCTTGAAATGGTGCGCGAGATCGAATTGCGCCTCCAGTTCCCCGTGCGGCAGGGTCACGTCGGGGTCGGCCTTCAACAGCTCCAGCAGCGATTCCCGCCCGTCGCTCTCCCACACCTTCATCGCGTTGCGCTGGACGATCGCATAAGCGTCCTCGCGGCTCACCCCCGCCTGCGTCAGCGCGAGCAGCACGCGCTGCGAATGGACGAGGCCGCCCATGCGATCGAGGTTGCGCTGCATCCGTTGCGGATAGACGACGAGCTTGTCCATCACGCCGGTCAGCCGCGCCAGCGCGAAATCGAGCGTGATCGTCGCGTCGGGCCCGATATAGCGCTCGACCGAGGAATGGCTGATGTCGCGCTCGTGCCACAGCGCGACATTTTCGAGCGCGGGCGTGACATAGCCGCGCACCATCCGCGCGAGCCCGGTGAGATTTTCGGTCAGCACCGGGTTGCGCTTGTGCGGCATCGCCGACGAGCCCTTCTGCCCGGGCGCGAAATATTCCTCGGCCTCCAGCACTTCGGTGCGCTGGAGGTGCCGCACCTCGATCGCCAGCCGCTCGATCGAGGAGGCGATCACCCCCAGCGTCGCGAAATACATCGCGTGGCGGTCGCGCGGGATCACCTGCGTCGAGACGGGCTCGATGCCGAGGCCCAGCTTCGCCGCGACATGCGCCTCGACGCGCGGATCGATGTTGGCGAAGGTGCCGACCGCGCCCGAGATCGCGCAGGTCGCGATGTCGGCGCGCGCCGCCTCCAGCCGGGTGCGCGCGCGGGAGAATTCGGCATGCGCCTCGGCCAGCTTGAGCCCGAAGGTCACCGGCTCGGCGTGGATGCCGTGGCTGCGCCCGATCGTCGGGGTCAGCTTATGCTCGAACGCGCGGCGCCTGAGCACCGCCAGCAGCGCGTCGATGTCCGCCAGCAGCAGATCGGTCGCGCGCGCCAGTTGCACCGCGAGACAGGTGTCGAGCACGTCGGAGGAGGTCATCCCCTGATGCATGAAGCGCGCCTCGTCGCCGACATTCTCCGAAACCCAGGTGAGGAAGGCGATCACGTCATGCTTTGTCACCGCCTCGATCGCATCGATCCGCGCGACGTCGATCGCGGGCTTGGTCGCCCACCAGTCCCACAGCGCTCTGGCCGCGCTTTTCGGCACGACGCCGAGTTCGGCGAGCGCATCGGTGGCGTGCGCCTCGATCTCGAACCAGATCGAAAAACGCGTCTCGGGCGCCCATAGCGCGACCATCTCGGGGCGGGAATAACGGGGGATCATGCCACCGCGCCTAGCCGGGGCGATGCCGCGAGGCGAGCGCAAATCCGGCGCGCATCAGATCAGCCCGAGGCTCTTCAGGCTGGCGTGGCCGTTCGCGCCGATGACGACATGATCGTGGACCTGGATGCCGAGCGGCTTGAGCGCGGCGATCATCTCGCGCGTCAGCGCGATGTCCTGCCGGGAAGGGGAGGGATCGCCGCTGGGGTGATTGTGGACGAGGATGATCGCCGCCGATCCCAGCTCCAGCGCGCGGCGCACGACCTCGCGGACATGGATCGCCGCCTGATCGATCGAGCCTTCCGAAACCAGTTCGTCGCGGATCAGCAGGTTGCGCGTGTTGAGATGGAGCACGCGCGCGCTCTCGGTCATCCGGTGCGCCATTACGGCGTGGAGATAATCGGTCAGCGCGGTCCAGCTCGCCAGCACCGGGCGGTTCGCGACCTCGCTCTTGAGCAGCCGCAGCGCGGCGGCCTGCGCGATCTTGAGCGCTCCGATCGCGCCTTCGGAAAGCCCCGCGCGCGCCAGCGTCGGCGCATCGGCGGTCAGCAACGCGCCGAGGCTGCCGAATTCGGCGAGCAGCCCGCGCGCCATCGGCTTGGTGTCGCGCCGGGGGATCGCCAGCATCAGCAGATATTCGATCAGCTCATGATCGAGCAGAGCCTCCGCCCCGCCCGCGATCAGCCGCCCGCGCAATCGCGCGCGATGGCCGCTGGCATCCTGGGCGGGATCGATCTCGCTCATGCGCTTTGGCTAGCCGAGCCCATGCCTCAAAAGAAGACCGTCGCGTTGAGCGACAGATAGGCGGTGTCGCGCCGGCTGGAGACGCCCGGGGCGTCGCGCAGGAAGCGGCCCTTGGCGAGCAGCACGAGATCGCCCTCCAGGCGCAGCGTGTTCGGCCACAGCCAGTAGCGTATCCGGCTGTCGAGCTGATGCCCGGCGAAACGGCCGGAACGTCCGCTCGGATCGCGCACCCCGCTGGTGGAGAAAGCGTCGGTCCGCGAGGCGAGGAAGAGCGGCTGGTAATTGACGAAGGCGTCCAGCCGCGCGTTGGGCGTCACCTCCAGCCGCGCGCCGAGCGTGGCGAGATTGGCGCGCGCGGTCGTTCCATAGAGGGCGGGGGGTGCGAAATCGCCACGGCGCATGCCGAACAACGTATCGAATCGCCCATAGCGGCCGCCCGGCCGATCGCCGCTCGCGATGTCGAGCTCCAGCGAGAGGTGGGGCCGCCAGCGGCCGGGCAGCGAACGCGCCAGCTCGGCGTGGACGAACCAGGCGGACACATCGACCAGCGGCGCCGTCGCCGTCGTCCCGTCGCGCTCGCGGCCGAACTGGTAGATCGCCTCCACCTCATAATCCCAGCCGTTGGGCACGGGGTCGCGGATCAGGCGCGCGCTGACCGTCCAGAGGTCGCGGTCGCGGGTCGGAAGGTCGGGGGCGTCACGCTCGCGCAGGCGATAGGCCGAAACGTCGATGCCGGCGGGCCCGATCGTCCGCTCGCGCAGAATCGTTCCGCCCCACAGCACGAGATCGCCGTCGGCGCGGTCCGCCTGCACGCGGTTGCGGCGGATCGAGGGCAGATCGGCGGGCAGGCGGACCTGCGGCATCAGCCACACCAGCGTGCTCCTGATCCGGCCCGCCGCCAGCGTCGCCGTCGCGCCGGTATAGCCGTTGGTGGTGTTGCGATAATCGTCCGCCGCGATCAACCGGCGCGATCCGACGTTGGGCAGGATGCGCCCCGCCAGCAGGTTGACGGTGCTGCCCTTGCCCAGCACGCCGGGCAGGTCGGCGGCGACATAGGCCTGGATCAGCTCCAGCGCGTTGACCTCGCCCGTGCTGACCGGCGTGCGCGCGTTTTCGCCATAGACGCGGCTGTCCCAAAGCTCTCCGCCGATCCGCACCCGCCCGGTGCGATATTCCGCCAACAAAGTGCTGCGGATGTTGAACAGGTCGTCGGCGGGATTGAAGCCGATACGCGGCTGCCCGGTGATCGTCTCGTAGCGAATCCGGCTGCTGCCCTGCACGCGCAGCCCGTCGATACCGATGGCGCGCCCGATCGACCATGCGGGCGGCCCCGGCGGACTCGTCTGCGCCCGCGCGGCGCCCGCCGGAAGCGCCAGCGCCAGCACGG
>NZ_CAHJXD010000210.1 GCF_903644055.1 Sphingomonas bacterium
CCGCGCGGCCGATCGTGCGTCGCGCGCGGCCGGCCCGATCCCCGGTCGAACGCCAGCAGCAGCCGGCCGAACCCCGTGACCGGCGCGAACAGCGCGGGCAGCAGCCGGGTGCGGCGGAACAGGTCATAGGCCCAGGAGCGCGGCCGCTCGGCACTCGCGGTCTGTTCGAAGCGGAAACGGTCCGCCCAGGCGACGATCGGGCGGAAGAAGAGCTGGTCGTAGACCAAGATGACGATTCCCATCGCCAGCACCGCGAGCCCGATCGCGCCGAAATCCTTGCGCGCGATGGCCAGCGCCAGCCACGATCCGATGCCGGGCAGCGTCACCGTCGTGTTGCCGACGGTGATCGCCTCGGACGCCACGACGAAGAACCAGCCACCCGACATCGACATCATCGCGTTCCACACCAGCGACGGCGTCGCGAACGGCAGATCGAGCCGCAGGAAGCGCCGCAGCGGCGACAACGCGAATCCGCGCGTCACCTCGTCGAGGTCCGACGGAACCGAGCGCAGCGACTGGTAGAAGCTGAACGCCATGTTCCACGCCTGGCTGGTGAAGATCGCGAACACCGCCGCGCATTCGACGCCGACGATCCTCCCCGGAAACAGCCCCATGAAGAAGGTGACCGTGAAGGTCAGGAACCCCAGGATCGGCACCGACTGGAGGATATCGAGCGCGGGGACGATGATCTGTCCCGCGCGCCGGCTGCGCGCCGCGAGCGTCGCGACCACCAGCGTGAACAGCAATGAGGCGAACAGCGCCGCGAACATCCGGATCACCGTGCGCAGCGCGTAATAGGGCAGATAGACCGGATCGAGCGTCACCGGCTCGACGCGCAGCCGCGCGAGCGGCTCCGCGACGCCTTCGGCACCCCGGAAGACGAGCGCTGCCAGCCCCGCCAGCAGCGCGAAGGCGATCGCGTCCGCCCGGTTCGGCCGCGTCAGCCGCAGGATGCGCGTGAAGGCGCGGGGTCGTTCGCTCCGGATCGCCGTTTCGCTCACCGCAGTCTTCCCCCGCCGCGCAAGATGCGTCCACGCGAAAGCGGTGCGAAGGGCGGTCTCGCGCTGGCGGGCGCTATCCTCCGGGGGGCCGGAGATCAAGGGATTCGCGTTGGGTTTCGCGCTTTTCGGCGCGGCGCGTCAATCGCGGCGCCGGTTCCCTTCCCCGGAAGGTCGCGCGCGATCGCGAGGGTCGGTGGTAACCTCGCTGTCCGGCGGAATCGGCGGCCGTCGCTCTCCGCGCAGGCACAGGCGCGCGGCGACGAGCAAAGTCGCCACGAAGAGGATCAGTATCGCGGTGCTGGACATCGCGGGCCGCTCAGGATGCCAGGCATTTCGACGGCACAGGCGTCATGCCGCCGCCTTTGCCGCGCGCGCCATCGTCCGTTCCCGGTTGCGGACCCGGCGCATCGGGAGCTGGCGGCAATGCTTCTTGAAATAGACGATTTCGAGCAAGGTCGGCCAGATTTCCACCGCCGATCGGATCAGCCCGACCTCGTCGTCGACCAGCCGGCTGACGTTCTGCTGGAAGAAGTCCGGCTCGAAATCGTAGAAGGTGCGCGAGAGGTTGACGGCGAAATGGCTCAGCGCCTCCTTGCGCTCGATCGTCCGCGCCCCGGCCACCGCGGCGAGCACGCGGGCGTGCAGTTGGCGGGCCGAATCGAGCATCTCCTCGGTATCCTGGAGGCTGACCGCGCCGTCATACTCGAAGGCGATGCTGAACTCGTCGGTCTTGCGCAGGCTCTCGCGGAACTTGCGCTTCAGCAGCCCGCAGATCGCCTCGTTGAATACTTCGGACGCCAGCGGATTGCGCATATAATTGTTCTTGATGTGGGTCTGCGCGGAATCGACATGCGCGGCGACGATGTTCGGCTGCTGGATCCACAGCCGATAGATATAATCCTCGAACCGCAGCCGCGTCGGGAAGAAGGGCGGCAGCCCGGTGCGATTGTCGTAGCCCGCCACGCCGCAATCCATCCGCCAATTCTTGTTGGTGATGCACGGGCGGAAGTTCACGAGCACATAGGTCTCGTTGAGCGCCTCGGCGTCCAGCTCCTCGTGATCGTCGAGGAACATGTCGACATAATCGACCGCGTCGATGTCGTTGGTCCCGGTGCGGAAGGTCTGCGCCATCTTGATGATCGCGCCGCGGGCGATGCGCCCGTCCTCCAGGAACAGCGAATTGTCGCGCGCCAGGCCGAGCGAATTGTTCGATTCCAGATCCATCGCGTTGTCGCGGAGCAATTCGCCGTGCGCGTAATTGGCCGGCGCCTCGGCGACGCTGCGTCCCAATATGTCGCGGAAGGATTGCAGGATGTCGTAGGATTTGCGCGTATGCCCGTTGGCGCCGCGCGGGATCAGCTTGCCCCGGCTGATCTCATGCTCGACGAGCGTCTCGGGGCTGTCCTCGATCAGCGCGTAGGGCCGCATATCGTCGTCGGCGCTGACCATGAGGTCGCCGAGCGTGTACATCAGCGTGAAGTTGCGGTTGCCGCCGTAGCTGGGGCGGAAGAGGTTGCGGACGAGCACGTCGAGCTTGCGGTCGCGAAGCCGCCGGCAGATGTACGAGACGAACTGCTCCTTCTCCGCGGGGCCGACGTACCAGAGTTCGTTGCGCGTGCGCGTCGCCTCCAGCGAGGCGAAATATTTGTCGTGGTTGGCGACCGAGGAATCGTCGAACACGAAGATCGGCGCGGTCTGCCCGCTGCGTTCGAAGTTGGCGTCATAGGCTTCCACCGTCTCGCCGACGTCGCGGAGGCGGTAGGTGGGGATGACGAAATGCAACTCGGTCTCGGTCACGTCAGTGGCTTTCTCGTAAAAGGGGCGCCTGGAGTCTGTCCCGTTGAGGTTGAACTGTCGTCACCCCGGCCTTGAGCCGGGGTGACGGTTCAGCTTGAACAGGACAGCCTCTAAGCCCGCGATCCTCTTCCGAACCCGCATAGGGGCGCCGCGCCCACCGTTCGGAGGTTTCGACCCGGTCGAAGATATGCTCGCCCAGCGTCGCGAGCAGCGCGCCGGCGCTCAGGCAGATGAAGCCCAGCGCCGCCGCGGCGAATTCGAAGGCCGAAGGATCCTGGTGCGGGCGGAGCCCGGCGACATGGAACAGCCAGCGCAGCGCCAGCCAGCCGCAGGCCAGCGCGGCGACGCCCGCCCCTCTCAGGAGCCTATCCCTTACCCATCGCTTGCGAACGTCGAACATGCCGCATCCCGTGATTGCGGCCGTCCATCTATCGGCCGCGGCATAGGCTTTCGAGAGCGACGGGCGTCGATTGCCATAGTCTTTGCATAGCGTCTTGGAGGCTGTCCTGCTCAAGCTGGACGTCACCCCGGCCTTGAGCCGGGGTCCCGCTTCTTCTTCAGCGGCGGCCAAGCAGCGGGACCCCGGCTCAAGGCCGGGGTAACGACGTCAACGGCACCGATCCAGGATCATGGGTCCGCCATCAGCCGATAGCCGATGCCGAGCTCGTTGATCAGGATCCTGGGGCGCGCCGGATCGGGCTCGAGCTTCTGCCGCAGGTTGCGGACGACGATCCTGAGATATTCGATCCGCCGGTCATGTTCGAGCGGCCACACCTGCTTGAGGATGCGGGCATGCGTCACCACGCGCCCCGGCGCCATCGCGAGCTGCGCCAGCACGTCATATTCCTTGCGCGTGAGATGGACCTCGACATCGCCCTTCGAGATGGTGCGATTGGGCAGATCGATCCGCAGGTTGCCGGCACGCACCACCGGCTCGCTCCCCTGCGCGCTCACCTTGTGGCGCAGCGCCGCGCGGAGACGGGCGAGCAGCTCCTCGCCGTCGAAAGGCTTGGTCACATAATCGTCGGCGCCGAGATCGAGCGCGGCGACCTTGTCGTCGGTCGATTCGCGCGCCGACACCACCAGCAGCGGCACCTTCGCCTGGCGCAGCAGGAGCGTCACCAGCTCCAGCCCGTCGCGGTCCGGCAGGCCGAGATCGAGCAGGATCGCGTCGGGCCGCGCGCTGGCCGCGAGTTCGAGCGCCTCCCGCCCGGTCTTCGCCTCGATCACCTCGTAGGAAGCGCGGGTCAGCGTGCCGTGCAGCAGCCTGCGGATGTGCAGCTCGTCGTCGACGACCAGGATTCTCTGCCCGCTCATTCGCCGACCTCCTCGGAATGCGACACCAGCAAATTCTCCGGGAAGCGCAAGGTGAAGCAGGCGCCCTGCTTGTCGCGCCTTCCCGCCGCGACCACCGCCATCCCCATCGCCTCGGCGAAGCCCTTGACGATCGCGAGCCCGAGGCCGGTGCCGCCCGCGCTGCGGTCCGATCCTTCCAGGCGGCGGAAGGTTTCGAACACCTCGGCCTCGCGGCCGGGCGGCAGGCCCGGCCCTTCGTCAAGCACGGCGAGCGTCAGCTCGCCATAGCTGCGCTCCGCGCGGACGGTGATCGGCGTGCCGGGATCGGCATAGCGCCCGGCATTGTCGAGCAGGTTGAGCAGGCAGTGATGGAAGAGCTGCGGATCGACCGAGACCAAGGGCAGGTTCGGCAGCACGTCGAGATGGATCGCATGGCCTTCCAGCGATCGGCGCGTGTCCGCCACCGCGCCGGCGACCGCGTCGGTCAGGTCCACCGGCTCGATCCGCAGCCGCATCGCGCCCGCCTCGACGCGCGCCATGTCGAGCAGGTTGGAGACGAAGCGGTTGAGCCGCAGCGCCTCGCTCTCGATCATCACGAGGAGCGGATGCGCGATCTCGCGCCGCAGCTCGGCGGCGCCCGCGAGGACCGAGGTCAGCGGTGTCCGCAGGTCGTGGCTGACCGACGACAGCAGCGCCGCGCGCAGCCGGTCGCGCTCGCGCACCGCGTCGACATCGCGCATCTCCGCCTCCAGGCGCAGGCGCTCGAGCGCGAGCGCCGCCTGGTCGAGCAGGCTCGACAGCAGCGGGAGCTGGTCCGATCGGATCGGATCGCCGCCGTCGTCGCGCGCGACGCCGAGCACCGCCAGCGTGCGCTCGCCCGCCTTGAGCGGCTGGAACAGCCAGTCGGAGGCGGCCAGGGTGCCCGAGCCCCGGCCCGCAGGCTGGCCGGTATCCTGAACCCATTGCGCCGCGGCCAGCTCCATCGTCTCCAGCCGCGTATCGGGCGCGCTGGCGGCCTGCACCGCCAGCCCGGCCTCCTCCTTCTCGAGAATGACGACGCGCAGCTCGAACAATCGGCTGATCTCGGTGCAGATCGCGCGGCTCACCTCGATGCGGTCGCCGAGCGAGGTGAGCTGGCGCAGGAACCCCGCGAGCGCCGCGTTGGACCGCGCGCTCGACGCCGCGAGATCGGCCTGCGCGCGCACCCGCGCGGTGAGCTGGCTGGTCACGACGGCGACGCCCAGCAGGATGATGATCGACACGACGTTTTCGGGATTGTTGACGGTGAACGTGTGCGTCGGCGGCAGGAAGAAGAAGTTGTAGGCCAGGCTGGAGGCGAGCCCCGCGAACAGTCCCGTCCGGAGGCCGAACAGGCTCGCCGCCGCCATCACCGGCAGCAGGTATAGCAATGCCACGTTGCCGAGATTGAGGATGTGGAACAGTCCGCTGCCGGCGGCGGTGACCGCGGCGACCATCGCCGCCGTCCACAGATAGCCCGAGCGCGTGCCCCAGGCGCCGCGCAGCCGGATCTTCGATGGCCTCGGCCGCGCCGCCGCATCCAGCGGCATGACATGGACCGCGACCCCCGGCGTCCCCCGCACGAGGCGATCGACCACCGATCCGTGGCGCAGCTCGAACAGCCGCGACCGCGCGGACTTGCCGACGACTATCTGCGTCGCCCGCGCCTCGGCGAGATAGGTCTGCAACCCTTCGACGACCGTCGTCGCGGGGACGCTCATCACGCCCGCGCCGAGCTGAGTCGCGAGGTTGAGCACTGCGGCGATCCGGCGATGGTCCTCGGGCCCGAGCTGGCGGCTGCGCGGCGTTTCGACATGGACGGCGGTCCACGGCGCGTGCTGCGCGTCGGCGATGCGCTTGGCGGCGCGCACCAGCCCCTCGGCGCCGGGCAGTTCGCTCACCGCGACGACGATCCGCTCGCTCCCGGCCCAGGTCCCGCCGAGCGCGTTGGCGCGGAGATGCTCCAGCATCTGCGCGTCCACCGCCTGCGCGGCGCGGCGGAGCGCGAGTTCGCGCAGCGCCGAGAGGTTGGATTTCGAGAAGAAATGGTTGAGCGCGCGCGTCGCTTCCTGCGGCAGATAGACCTTGCCCTCTTTCAGCCGCTCGATCAGCTCGTCGGGCGGGATGTCGACGACCTCGATCTCCGCCATCTCGAGGACGCGGTCGGGCACGGTCTCGCGCACGCGGATATGCGTGAACGAGGCGACGACGTCATTGAGGCTTTCGATATGCTGGACGTTGACCGTCGAATAGACGTCGATCCCCGCGCCGAGCAGCTCCTCAACGTCCTGCCAGCGCTTGGGGTGCCGGCTTCCCGGTGCGTTGGTGTGCGCGAGCTCGTCGACCAGCGCGAGCTGCGGCCGCCGGTCGAGGATCGCATCGAGGTCCATCTCCAGCAGCGTCCGGCCCTGATAGGTCACTTCGCTCCGGGGAATGATCTCCTGGTTGAGCGTCAGCGCCTCGGTTTCGCGGCGCCCGTGCGTCTCGACGACGCCGACCACGACGTCGATGCCCGCCGCGCGTCGCGCCGCCCCTTCGGACAGCATCTCGAACGTCTTGCCGACGCCGGGCGCCGCCCCCAGAAAGATCTTGAGCTTGCCCCGGCCTTCCTGCGCCGCCTGACGCAGGAAGGCTTCGGGGGCGGGTCGGTCTGGGGCGGCGCTCAATGCGCCATCGCGCCGCCCGCAAGCCGGTCGAGCTGCCGGTTCAGCGCGAGGAGGTTGACGCGATCCTCCCCGATGAAGCCGAGCAGGGGATGCTGGCTATGCTGCTCCACCAGGGCGCGGACGGCATCCTGGGACAATTTGCGCGCGCCCGCCACGCGCGGAACCTGGGCCAGCGCCGCGGCGGGGGAGAGATCGGGATCGAGCCCCGATGCCGAAGCCGTCACCAGATCGGCGGGCATCGGCCCGGTCACGCCCTGCGACCGGCGAAGCTCGATGTCGCCCTTGATCCGATCGACCAAAGCCTTGGACGTCGGCCCGAGGTTCGAGCCGGACGAGGCGCCGGCGTCATAGCCCTTGCCCGCCGCCGACGGCCGCGAGTTGAAGTAGCGATCGCTCGCGAACGATTGCCCGATCAGTTCCGAGCCGGTGACGACGCCCTTGTCGACGATCAGGCTGCCCTCCGCCTGATGCGCGAAGGCGAGCTTGCCGATCCCCATCACCACCAGCGGATAGACCGCGCAGGTTAGCACCCCGAGCAGCAGGGTGAGCACCAACGCCGGCCGCAGCCCCGAGAAGAAATCCGAACCCATGATCTGCTCCTTACGCCAGTCCGATGCCGGATACAGCGATGTCTATCAGCTTTATGCCCACGAACGGCGCGACCAGCCCGCCCAGCCCGTATATGCCGAGGTTGCGCGCCAGCAGCGGCCCGGCCCCGACGGGACGGTATTTGACCCCCTTGAGCGCCAGCGGCACCAGCAGCGGGATGATCACCGCGTTGAAGATGATCGCCGAGAGGATCGCGCTCGTCGGCGTCGCGAGGCGCATGACGTTGAGGATCGCGAGCCCCGGATACAGCACGACGAACATCGCCGGCAGGATCGCGAAATATTTCGCCACGTCGTTGGCGATCGAGAAGGTCGTCAGCGCGCCGCGCGTCATCAGCAATTGCTTGCCGAGCCCCACGATCTCGATCAGCTTGGTCGGGTCGCTGTCGAGGTCGACCATGTTGCCCGCCTCGCGCGCCGCCTGCGTGCCCGTGTTCATCGCCACGCCGACATCGGCCTGCGCCAGTGCCGGCGCATCGTTGGTGCCGTCGCCGCACATCGCCACCAGCCGGCCGCCCACCTGCTCCTTGCGGATATAGGCGAGCTTGTCCTCGGGCGTCGCCTGCGCGAGGAAATCGTCGACCCCGGCCTCGGCGGCGATCGCCGCGGCGGTCAGCGGGTTGTCGCCGGTGATCATCACCGTGCGGATGCCCATCGCGCGCAGTTCGCCGAAGCGTTCGCGGATGCCGGCCTTGACGATATCCTTGAGGAAGATCGCGCCGAGCAGCCGCCCGTCCTGCGCGACCGCCAGCGGCGTGCCGCCGCCGCGTGCGATCTCGTCAGTGATGCGGCGCAATTCGGTGGCGGCGGCGGTCTCGCCGAGGCCGGGGTTGGCCTTGAGGATCGAATCTACCGCGCCCTTCTGGATCAGCGATCCGCCGACCCGCACGCCCGAAATCCGCGTCTGCGCGGTGAAGGGGATCACCTCCGCGCCATCGGGCAGGCTCGTGGTCGCGACATGAAAACGCTCGCGCGCCAGCATGACGATCGAGCGCCCCTCCGGGGTTTCGTCGGCCAGGCTGGCGAGCAGGGCGGCCTCCGCCATCTCGCCTGCGGAAACCCCGCCGACGCTGCGGAATTCGCTCGCCTGCCGGTCGCCGATCGTGATCGTTCCCGTCTTGTCGAGCAGCAGCACGTCGATGTCGCCCGCCGCCTCGACCGCGCGGCCCGATTTGGCGAGCACGTTGAAGCGCACCAGCCGGTCCATTCCCGCGATGCCGATCGCCGACAGCAAGGCGGCGATCGTCGTCGGGATCAGCGTGATGAGCAAAGCCGACAGGATCACCACCGGCACGATGCCGCCGGCATAGGTCGCGAACATCGGGATCGTGCCGACCGCGATCAGGAAGATGATCGTGAGGCCCACGAGCAGGATCGTCAGCGCGATCTCGTTGGGCGTCTTCTGCCGTTCCGCACCCTCGACCAATGCGATCATCCGGTCGAGGAAGCCCTGGCCGGGGCCGGCGGTGACGCGCACCTTGAGCCAGTCGGAAACGACGCGCGTGCCGGCGGTGACCGCCGAGCGATCGCCGCCGCCCTCGCGGATCACCGGCGCGCTCTCGCCGGTGATCGCCGCCTCGTTGACCGAAGCGACGCCCTCGATCACCTCGCCGTCGGCCGGGATCAGATCGCCATTCTCGACCAGCACGACATCGCCGACCTTCAGCGCGGTGGCGGCCACGGTCTCGGTGCCCGATCCGATGATGCGCTTGCCGGTCAGCTCGCCCTTGGTCGCGCGGAGCGACGCGGCCTGCGCCTTGCCCCGCCCCTCGGCCAGCGCCTCGGCGAAGTTGCCGAACAGCACCGTCAGCCACAGCCAGAAGACGAGCTGCGCCTTGAAGGCGATCGAGCCGCCGCCGATCCCCGCCACCAGCATGACGGTGACGAGCAGTGCTACCACCGCCGTCACGAACATCACGGGATTGCGGGCGAGCGTGCGGGGATCGAGTTTGCGGAACGAGTCGGCGATGGCCGGGCCGAGCAGCTCCGGGGTGAACACCGAACGTGTAGCGGCGCGAGCCATGATTGGCGCTCCTTAGAAGGTCTGGCCGTGGATCATCGCGATGTGATCGGCGATGGGTCCAAGTGCTAGCGACGGCAGGAAGGTCAGGCCGCCGAGGATGAGGATCACGCCGATCAGCAGCGCCACCCAGAGCGGCCCCGTCGTCGGGAACGAACCGGCCGAGGCGGGGACGATCCGCTTGGCGGCGAGGCTGCCCGCGATGGCGAGCATCGGCACGATGACGAAGAAGCGCCCCAGCCACATCGCGACGCCGAGCAGCCCGTCATAGAAAGGCGTGCTCGCGGTCAGCCCCGCGAAGGCCGAGCCGTTGTTGCCGACCGCCGAGGTGAAGGCATAGAGCATCTCCGAGAAGCCGTGCGGCCCCTGGTTGGCGAGCCCCGCCAGCCCGTCCTTCGACACCGCCGCCAACCCAGTGAAACCGAGGATGATGAGCGGCAGCACCGCGATCGCCAGCACCGCGAGCTTGACCTCGCGCCCGTCGATCTTCTTGCCGACATATTCGGGCGTGCGCCCGACCATCAGCCCCGCGACGAACACCGCGAGAATGACGAACAGCAGCATGCCGTAAAGCCCCGCTCCGACGCCGCCGAAGATGATCTCGCCGAGCTGGATGTTGAACAGCGGGATCATCCCGCCGAGCGCCGTGAAGCTGTCGTGCATCGCGTTGACCGCACCGCACGAGGCGTCGGTCGTCACCACCGCGAACAGGCTGGACGCGGCGATGCCGAAGCGCACCTCCTTGCCCTCCATGTTGCCCCCGGCGATGCCGAGCGCATGATGGATCGGGTTGCCCGCGCTCTCTGCGGCGTAGGTGATGGCGGTGCCCGCCAAAAACAGCGCCAGCATCGCGCTGAAGATCGCCCAGCCCTGCCGGGTGTTGCCGACCGCCTTGCCGAAGCACCAGGTCAGCCCCGCGCCGATCGAGAAGATCGAGAGCATCTGGAGCAGGTTGACGAGTGCGCTCGGATTTTCGAACGGATGCGCCGAATTGCCGTTGAAGATGCCGCCGCCGTTGGTGCCGACCATCTTGATCGCTTCCTGGCTCGCCACCGGCCCCAGCACGATCGTCTGCTTGGCGCCTTCCAGCGTCGTCGCGACGACCGATCCGGTGAAGGTCTGCGGCACTCCCGCCGCGAGCAGGACGACCGCGTAGACCAGGCAGGCCGGCAGCAGCAGATACAGCGTCACCCGCGTGACGTCCGCCCAAAAATTGCCGAGCCCCGACGCTTCCCGCCGCGCGAAGCCGCGGATGAACGCGAACGCCAGCGCGATACCAGTCGCCGCCGAGGTGAAGTTGTGGATCGTCAGCCCGACCATCTGGCTGAACTGCGACATCGTCGTCTCGCCGCTGTAGCTCTGCCAGTTGGTGTTGGTGGCGAAGCTGACCGCGGTGTTCCAGGCGAGATGCGGCGCGAGCCCCGCGAACCCCAGCGGATTGAGCGGCAGGTAAAATTGCAGCCGCAGGATCGCATAGGTCAGGAACAGGCCCGCCGCGTTGAACAGCAGCATGTGGATGCCGAAGCGGCTCCAGCTCTGCTCGGCGTTCGGATCGATCCCCGACAGCGCGTAGAAGCCGCGCTCGACCGGACCGAGCACGGGATGGAGCCAGGTGCGGCGCCCTTCCAGGATCGCGAACAGGCCCATGCCGAACGGCTTGGTGATCGCCACGAGCAGCGCGGTGAAGACCAGGATGAGGAGCCAGCCTTGAAAGGTCATCTATCTTCTCCGCTCAGAACCGCTCGGGGTGGATGAGCACCGCGACGAGATAGGCCAGCAGGCCGACGGCGGTCAGGCCGCCGAGCCACAGATCGATGGTCATCGGGGGGTCCTCAGGCTTTTTCGCACAGGCGGAAATAGGCGAGCGTCAGCGCAATCAGCCCGACCGTGATGGCGATCCACAATATGTCTTGCATGGGTCTTCCCTCGAAGGATCAGAAGCGCGTGGAGATGCCGACATAGGCCTGCGCGTCGGGCGTGATGCGGTTCAGGCCGAAGTTTGCGCCCACGTCGAGTTGCAGCGTGTTCGTCAGCAGATAGGTCACCGCCACGTCGGCCGAATATTGGCGCAGCGTGCCCGCCGGATCGAGGTTCTGGCTGTTCCAGAATTCGGCGTAGACCGTAACCTTCTTGCCGACGGGATGGGAGATGTTGATGAGGCTGACGAGGTTGGCGTGGCGGCCGGAACCGTCGCTGTCGGCCAGCAGGTCGATCTCCGGCCCGAACGTCAGCGTGAAACCGCCCGGCACGGGAATGTTCGCCGGCAAGGCGATCCCCCCTTCCCAGCGCTTGTTGCCGATGCCGAGCTTCGCGGTCGGCGCCTTGACGAAGGGGATCAGCGACACCTGCGTCTTGGAAGCGTCCGAAGTGAGCCGTTGCTTCAGGCGGACGTAGAGGTCGCCCACGCCGCCGAGCCTGGTCGTGACGCCGTCGGCGCGCGTGTGCACGGTTGCATAAGGCGCGATGTTGACCTCGACGTCGGTATGCGTGCCGAGCCCATATTTGAACGTGGGGTTGGTGTAGAGGATCGTATCGGTGCGCGCGCCGCTTTGCGTCAGGCGCGTCCAGTTCACCACGTCGGTCTCGATCTGCACATCGCCCGCGGGTACGCTGCACGCGGAATTGGCCTTGGTCGGACGATCGGTGCAGATCGGGGCAGGCGCAGACGCGGCGGCGGCCGGCGCGGCTCCCGTAGCTTGCGGCGCATCTTGTCCCGCATCGTTGGCGGCAGCGGCGGATGCCGCCGTCGTCGCCAGGCAAACGGCCGTTGCCACTGCGGCTATCTTGAATGTCATCGTCGTCCTCATCGTGCCGCGTGCGCGCGAATTGCGGGCGGGCAAGGACGACGCATTAGGCACGCGCCGCGTTAGTTATCGAGACCGCTGCATCCCTTTTTGCATATGTTTGGCATAGTGTTTTGATCGATCGGAATCAGGTTCGACGGTCGATCGACCGGGAGCTCAGCGTCAATTCGAGCGAGTTCGGGCATGACTCACGATCCTCCCCTGGCAGGGGAGGATCGTGTTGGAGCCGATCGACATTCAACGATTTGGACGGACATCGCCTCAACTCTTCCGTCATGCCGGGCCTGTTCCGGCATCCACCGTCCACACATCTTGTAAGCTTGGGCCCGGGAGCGCGGTGGACCCCTG
>NZ_CAHJXD010000211.1 GCF_903644055.1 Sphingomonas bacterium
CGTCGGCGGCGCCTTTCGCGGCGCAACTGCCGCCATCGGCGCGCACCTCGCCGACCGCCATCGAGCGCGCGCCCGCAAGGCGCAGGCGGGGCAGATCGATTTGCAGCGTCGTTTCGCAGGTGAAGGGCAGCGTCGGCGCGAGCGCGGCGAGCAGCGCGCCATCGCCGCGCCCCGAAAGCCCCTCGAACAGATATCCACCGCTGACCCGCGTCGCCGCGCCCGCTATGTCCACACCGCTGCCCGAGAGGCGCACGTCGGCGGCATATGCCAGCGCGGCGAGCGAGCGCCACGGCGCCCAGCGCCATTCGAGGCGGTATGCGCCGTCGAGCACCGCCTCGCCATTCCAGATCGTGCCCGCCACCGCCCAGCGCGCGCTGGCGTCGATCGCGAAGCGCGCGGGCCAGCCCGCGACGAGCGCCACGAGATATGCGAGCGCGCCGATGCCGACGAGCCCAAGGCGGCGGCGCGTGATGACGGGGAGGCGCTGACGTGCGGCCGGATCGGCGTCTGCTCCTGCTAGCTCTGCGCTCAGCCCTCGCTGCATCGCTCGTCCCCTCCACGCTGGCGCGGGCGGCGAAGGCGCTGCCCCCCGCCGCGATGCTGCTCCCGCTTTCGGGGGCCAACGCCGCGCTGGGGCGCAGCATGGCGCGGGCGGCGGCGCTTGCGCAAGGGGTGGACAAGAAAGCGCTGCTGATCCTCGATACCGGCGGCACGCCCGAGGGCGCGGTGGCCGCGGCGCGCGCGGCGCTGAAGCAGGGCGCGGGGATCCTTTTCGGACCGTTGCTTTCGGCGGAGGTCCGCCCCGTGCTGGCGGCCTGCGCCGGGCGGGTGCCGGTGGTGACGTTCAGCAACGATCTCGGATTGCTGGAAAGCGGCGCCTTCCTGTTCGGCATAACCGCCGATCAAGCGGTGGCGCCCCTGCTCCATTATGCGCGGACGCGGGGCGTGCGGCGCTTTGGACTGCTGGCGGGCAGCGATCTTTGGGGCACGCAGCTCACGGCGGCCGCGCGCCGCGCGGCGGCGGCGGAAGGGCTGGAGGTCACGAACGGCGCACCGCCGCGAGGCGCCGATGCGCTGCTGGTGGGCACGATGGCCGATGCCGTTGCGCAAGGGGCCGCCGCCAGGCAGGCGGGGGTGCAATTGCTCTGTGCCTTCTCGGGTCTCAACGGAGCGCAGGACGCGCTGGGGGCCATCGAGGGCGCGTGGCTGTCCGCGCCCGATCCCACGCCGTTCGCCGATTTCGCGGGCCGCTTCGAGGCGCAGGTCGGCACGCCGCCGGGCGTGATCGCGGGGCTGGCCTATGATGCGGGCGGGATCGCGGTGGCTTTGCGCCAGCGCGGCGGCGAAGACCGATCGGCGCTGCTCGTGCCCGGCGGCTTTCAGGGTGTCTGCGGCGCGGTGCGCTTTCGCGATGACGGCAGCGCGCAACGCACGATGGCGATCCTTGCCGTCGAGCAGGGACGGTTCCGGCTGATCGAGAGCGGTAGCGGGGCCTGACGCTCACCGGCCGGACCATCCCGTCAGCATCTCGTCGCATCGCTGGGGCGATTCGTCGCACCGGTTGCCATGGTCGCGGAAAAGCCTGCCCGAAAAATCGAGCGGAATCAACGAAAGCGCCCGCAGAAGATTTATTTTTCTGCGTCGGGAACCTTTTTTATGATTACCGCAACGAATTGAAAATAAGTGCAAACTTGTATATCTGAATGGGCACTGAGGCGCGTCGGAGCGCTTCTGACGGGGTAATGGTAGAGATGATTTGGGCGCAAGGACGCGGCATGGTTGCCGCAGCAATAGCCTGCATGCTGCTTGCGTCTTGCGGGGGCGGCAGTGGCGGCGGAAGCACGACCGATAGCGGCGCCGCCGCGGCATCGTCGGCGGCGACGGCTCAGCAGGCGGCCGCGCAGAAGCTGGCGCTGGAGACGGACGTCTCGCGGCTCGCCAAGCAGGCGACGTTCGGCGCGACGCCGGCGCTGATCGATCATATGAAAGCCGTAGGCGTCAGCGCCTGGCTGGACGAGCAATTCGCCGCCACGGGCAGCCGCTATTCCGACATCGCCGCCGACAAGCTGGCGGTGAATGCCTGCACCACGCCGGACAATGGCGCGTGCTTCCGTCACCATTTCACACGTGAGACCGTGGCAATGCGTTTCTACGCGAACGCCTTGTCGCAGCCCGATCAGTTGCGCCAGCGCGTCGCCTTCGCGCTTTCCCAGTTGGTGGTCGCCTCGACGCTGCAAGTCGGCAATGCGCAAGGGTCCGCCGGTTTCAACCAGATCCTGCTCGACAATGCCTTCGGAAATTATCGCACGCTGCTGACTTCGGTCACGCTGAACGCCTTCATGGGCGATTATCTCGATATGGTGAACAGTTCCAAGACCGCGCCGAGCGAAAATTATGCGCGCGAGATGCTGCAATTATTCTCGATGGGAACCGATCAACTCAACATGGACGGCACTCCGGTGCTGGATTCGACCGGCGCACGCGTCGCCAACTATACGCCCGAAGACGTCAAGGGCGTCGCCCGGGCGCTGACCGGCTGGACCTTCGCGCATTTCAGCAACGGCACCACCTATGTCGATTATGATTATGCGGTACAGATGATCCCGGCGCCAAACGCCTATGATGCGACTGCCAAGAGCTTCCTCGGCGTCACCGTCGCTGCCGGCGCGACGCAGATGGCCAGCGTCCAGGCCGCCGTCGATGCCGCGTTCAACAATGCATCGACCGCGCCGTTCATTGCCAAATTCCTGATCAAGCAGCTTGTGACCTCCAACCCTTCGGCGGCCTATGTCGGGCGCGTCGCGGCGGTGTTCGCGAACAACGGCTCGAACGTGCGCGGCGATCTCAAGGCGGTGATCAGGGCCATTCTGACCGATGCCGAGGCGCGGGGTTCGGCCGGCACCACCGATAATTACGGCAAGGTGAAAGAGCCCGTCCTGCTGATGACCCAATTGGCGCGGGCCATCAACATGACCACCGACGGCAAGATTTTTTCCAACTATGACGGCACCATGGGCGAAGCCGTTTTCGCATCGCCATCGGTGTTCAATTTCTATCCGCCGGATTATCCGCTGCCGCAGAGCACGCTGGAAAGCCCGGCCTCGAAGCTGCTGAGCGCCGGAACGATCCTGCCGCGCGCCAACTTCGTCTATAATTGGACGATCGGTGCCGCGACGACGCGGAGCGAATTCAATACCGAGGCGAACGTCACGGGCGCCACCGGCAGCGCGATCGACTGGTCTTCCTGGGAGGCGTTCGGCACCGATATCGACGGGATGATCGATCGCATCGATCTGATCCTCGCCAGTCGCACGCTGACCGCCGATCAGAAAACCGCGCTCAAGAATGCGGCCAACGCGGTGACCAACAGCAACGCCACCCAGCAGGCGCGGCTGCGCGCCCAGGCGATGCTCTACATCTACGTTTCCAGCCCCTTGTTTCAGGTAGATCGCTGATGACCGCCGATTTTTCCCGCCGCGATTTCGGCAAGCTGCTCGCGGGCACCTGCGCGACCGCCGCTTTCACCCAGCTCGGCCGCAGCGCCGCCGTCGCGGCGCCGGTCGCCGGCTACAAGGCGATGGTCGGCGTGTTCCTGTTCGGCGGCAACGACGGCTGGAACATGGTCGTGCCGACCGATGCGCGCTATGCGGCTTATGCCAGTTCGCGCGGCAGCGGCATCGCGCTGGCGCAAAGCTCGCTCACGCCGCTCACCGGATCGGCCTACGGGCTCCATCCGTCGCTCGCATCCTTGCAGGCGATCTGGAACGAGGGCGCGCTCAACGCGGTGCTCAACGTCGGCACGCTGTATCAGCCGCTGACCAAGGCGCAATATACCGGCAGCCCGACGCTCCGCCCGATCAACCTGATGAGCCATACCGATGAGCAGGCGCACTGGCAGGGCCTGCGCGCGCGTGAAGTCAATATCGATGGCTTCATGGGCCGCCTCAACGATCGCGCGGGGCAGACCGCGATCCCGTCGCTGCTCTCGTTCGGCGGACAGCAGCTCATCCTGATCGGCAAGACCTATTCGCCGCTGGTGCTGCCTTCCAGCGGGGCACTGGGCACGCTCTCGGCATCGGGAAACAGCGCCGATCCCGTGATCTTCGCGCGCAACGCGGCGGTCAGCGCCTTTGCGGACGGATCCAGCTACGGTGCGGTGACCAAGGCCACCGCCACCGGGATCAGCGATGCCTATGCGCAGAGCGCCACCGCCAACACGATCCTGGTTTCGACGAGCGCGGTCGACAAATATTTCGTCAATCCCACCACGGGTGCTGCGCTGACCAGCGACATATCCCGGCAATTGCTCCGCACCGCGCGGATGATCGAAGCGCGCGGCACATTGAGCCAATCGCGCCAGACCTTCCTCGTCACGCACGGCGGCTACGATACGCATGCGGGCCAGCTCACCACGCAGGCCGCGCTCTATACCGATCTCGGCTATGCGCTGCTCGGCTTCTACAATGCGATGAAGGCGCTCGGCCTTTCCGAGAATGTGACGACCTTCACGATGAGCGATTTCGGGCGCATCTATAAGGGCAATGCCCAGGGGGGCACCGATCATGCCTGGGGCAACAACCAGCTCGTCATCGGCGGCGCGCTCAATGCCAAGACGATCCACGGCACCTATCCCTCGACCGTGCTCGGCGGCAGCGACGATATTAGCAACGACGGCCGCTTCATTCCCACGGTCTCGCAGGAGCAATATATCGGGCCGATCGCCAAATGGCACGGCGTCGCCACCGCCGATCTTCCCTATGTCTTCCCGCGTTGGGATACGTGGAGCGGCAGTACGCTGAACCTGCTCAAGAGCTGATCGCGGGCGGACGCTTCCCCGCGTGGGCGGTTTCGGCCTAAGGAACTCGCGATGAGCGGGAGTGCGGGCCGGAGATGACCACGTTCGATATCGTCGTGCTGTTGCTGCTGATCGGCGGCGCGGTGCTGGGTTCGCTGAGCGGCTTCGTCAAGGAAGTGCTGTCGCTGTTCGCCTGGGGCGCGGCGATCTTCGCGCTCAAGATGCTGCACGCCCCCGCCAGCCATTTCCTCGCCGAGATCGTCAATTCGCGCGGCGGCGGCGCGGTGCTCGCCTTCGTATTGGTGTTCGGCGCGGTGTTCCTGGCGGGCAAGCTGGTCGCGACGTCGATCGGGCGTCGGACGCGGCAATCGATCCTCGGTCCGCTCGATCGCGTGCTCGGCGCGGGATTCGGCGTGCTCAAGGGGCTGCTGGTCGCGACCGTCGGCTTCATGCTGGTCAACCTGCTGCTCGATATGTGGTCGGGCAAGGATGCGGTGCGCCCCCAATGGATGCGCGATGCCAGGACCTATCCGCTGCTCAACGCCAGCAGCCGCGCGGTGGTGGATTTCGTCCATTACCGGCGCGGCGACCTGCCCGGCCGCGAGATCCTCGACCGGACCCGGCTGGACAATGCGCAGGGCAATGGCGCGATCTGAGCCGGGGTGACGCTGAGACGATGCAGCCCTAGAGGGGGGCAATGTCGGCCGCGCTCTATAACAGCAATATCCTGCGGCTCGCGACGGCGATCCCGCACCAGCGGCGGCTGCCCGATCCCACGGGCACGGCGGAGCGGCGCTCCCCGATCTGCGGCAGCCGGGTGACGGTGGATGTCGTGCTCGACGCGCGCGGGCGGGTCGCGGAGCTTGGCCAGCTCGTGCGCGCCTGCGCGCTGGGGCAGGCTT
>NZ_CAHJXD010000212.1 GCF_903644055.1 Sphingomonas bacterium
CATCGGCGAGCAAGAGCGCCGCGAGCAGCAACTGGCGCGATTCGCTCACCCCGCCGACTGCGCCGCGCACCGCCTGCGCCTTCGCGTCGATCCGTGCCGCGAGCCTCTCGTAATGCCGTTCCTCGCCCGCGTGGCACATGAGGTCGTAGTTGCGACCCCCCACGGAGAGCGTGACCTGCGCCATCAGGCGGCGGACTTGCCCGGCAGACCACCACCGCCCGCGACCAGCGCATCGAGGCGATCGATCGTCTCCTGGATGCGCAGCCGCAGCAGCCCGTGCCGCTCGTCGAGCAGCGCATAGGCCTCGGCGAGGCCGCCTTGCGGCGCGCGCGGCGGATCGATTCGCTCAAGGCGCGCGAGCGCCTGTTCGATTCGGGAAAGAACAGCCTGCAAGTCGCCATCGGCCATGGCGGAGAGGATAGCAGCACAAATCCTGCGAACAAGCCGAGCCGCTTCACGCTTCCTCGATCGCGGCATCCTCTCCTCTGCGGTCCAGCGCGCGAGCGAGCTGCACGCGATCCAGCGCGCCCTCCCACCGCGCGACGACGATCGTGGCGACGGCGTTGCCGACGAAATTGGTCAGGCTGCGGCACTCGCTCATGAAGCGGTCGACGCCGAGGATCAGCGCCAGTCCGGCCACGGGAATCGAGGGGATGATCGAGAGCGTCGCGGCGAGCGTGACGAAGCCTGCGCCGGTCACCCCCGCCGCGCCCTTGGACGACAGCATCGCCACGCCGAGCAGCAGGAATTGATCGCCCCACGACAGGGGAATGCCCAGGGCCTGCGCGATGAACAGCGCGGCGAGCGTCATATAGATGTTGGTGCCGTCGAGGTTGAACGAATAGCCCGTGGGCACGACGACGCCGACCACCGGCTTGGCGCACCCCGCCGCCTCCATCTTGGCGATCAGCCCGGGGAGCGCCGCCTCCGACGAGGAGGTTCCCAGCACGAGCAGCAGCTCCGGCGCGAGATAGCGGAGCAGGCGCAATATCGAGAAGCCGCACGCCCGGCAGACCAGACCGAGGATGACGAGAACGAACAGCAAAGCGGTCAGATAGAAAGTCGCGACCAGGGCGATCAGGCTGCCCAGCGCGGCGATGCCATATTGGCCGATCGTGAACGCCATCGCCCCGAACGCGCCGACCGGCGCCGCGCGCATCAGGATCGCGGTGATGCGGAACACGACCGCGCTCGCGCTTTCGAACAGGTCGAGCAGCGGCTGAGCGCGATCGCCTACCAAGGCGATGGCGATACCCGCGAGGATCGCGACGAGCAGCACCTGAAGCACGTCGCCGCCGGCGAGCGCGCTCACCAGCGTGTCCGGAATGATCCCGAGCAGGAACCCCGCGATCGTCCGATCGTGCGCCTTGGCGGCATAATCGGCGATCTTGCGCGCATCGAGCGTGGCGGGGTCGATATGCAGCCCCGCGCCTGGCTGGACGATGTTCGCGACCGCGAGCCCCACGAGCAGCGCGACCGTCGAGAAGAACAGGAAATACAGGAACGCCTTGCCAGCGATCCGCCCCAGCGCGCCGAGCTCGCGCAGGTGCGCGATGCCCGTGACGATCGTCAGGAAGATGACCGGCGCGATGATCATCTTCACCAGCTTGACGAAGCCGTCGCCCAGCGGCTTCAGCGCGATGCCGGCCTGCGGGGCGAAATGGCCCACCAGCACCCCCAGCAGGATCGCCGTCAGCACCTGCCAGTAGAGCTGCCGCCACCAGGCCGTGCGGGGTTGGGCAGATGCGAGCGGTGGCATCGGACGAGGCTAGAGCGCCCACGACGCTGCTGCAACATGGCGCGGCCAATTGTAAAAAATGGTAAAAAGGCGTTAAAACATCCTAATCGGAATACATCCTATTGTGCACCTGCACACTTCTGCTAGAGGGCTGCGTGAAGACGAAGCGCTGGGGCGTTTCTCGTTCAGTAACGGTTTTTGGGGGATTACATGAAGCTTCTCACGCGCTCGGCGCTGCTTGCCGCCGCAGCCATCTGCGTTGCCGGTCCGGCTTTCGCGGCTCAGATTCCCGATGGCACCGTATCCTACGTCAACCTGACCCAGCCGGCCGTGAACTATTCGGTCTCGCCGTCGACCGTCGCTTTCAACGGCACGACGTTCGAGCTTACCGGCACTGGCGGCTTCTCGGCGGTTGGCGGCCTGTTGGGGTCGATGTTGGGAACGCTTTCCTTCTCGACAACCGTAAATTCGACCATATCGCAGGTCGTGAACAACTTCTTCAGCTTCGCTGACGGCTCTAGCGGACAATATATCTTCTCGCTCGATAGCGTTACGACGACGGCTTATACGGTCAATCCCGGTGTCTCGCAGAGCTTCGGGCTTTACCTGCTCGGCTCGACGGTGGACACGAACCTGGGCTACACCGCCACGCCGACTTCGCTGACGATGACGTTCAACCAGACCGGAAACTCCGGCTTCTCGGCTTCGGGAACGCTGGCGGTTCCGCCAGCGGGCTCCGTGCCGGAGCCTGCTTCGTGGGCGATGATGGTCGGCGGCTTCGGTCTGCTGGGCGCCACGCTCCGCCGCAAGCGCACCGCAGCGGTCGTCACCTTCGGCTGATCTGGCGGCTGTCCTGTTCAAGCTGAAACGTCACCCCGGCTCAAGGCCGGGGTGACGAGAGTTAAAGTCAACACGACAGACTCAGCGGACGAATGAAAAGGCCGCCGGTCGCAGGACCGGCGGCCTTTTTCATGTCCGTCGCACGTCTGGCTAGGTCGGATGATTTTAGCGTTACCCGCTCATGCTGAGGTGAGACCGAGTAGCATCTGTGTTGGGGGTCAAGCGGGTTGGGTTGTCCAGGTTCTATTTTTTGCGACCA
>NZ_CAHJXD010000213.1 GCF_903644055.1 Sphingomonas bacterium
TACGAGCCCTCGATACGCTCCTGCGGAGCTACTCGGTCTCACCTCAGCATGAGCGGGTAAGGCTGAAGTCATCCGACTCTAGCTTGCCCCGGCGGCCTCGGCGGTCGGCGGCCAATGCGCGGGATCGAGCGCCGGGTGCTTCTCCAGCGCGGCGGCGTCGATCTCGCTGACGATCGCGTCATCCTCGACACGGACGTCGCCCCAGCCGAGCGCATGCAGCGTCTCGCCCGCGCCGCCGACGCCGCCCTTGCTGACGACCAGATAGGCGATGCTGCCGTCGCCGCAATTGACCATCGCATCGACCGTCTTGGCGATCGTCTCCCCCGCGCCGGTCTTGACCGCCGTGCCCTCGATCTTGGAAAGCTGGAACAGGCGCGGGGCTTCGGCATGCTTGCTCAATCGTTCGGCGGCTGCGGCACCCTTGTCGTAACGCGCGCGCAGGCCGAGCCAGCGCCAGATGCCGAACAGATCGACGATCAGCAGGAAGGCGTTGCTGAGCAGCAGATTCTGCTGCCCGCTGGCAAGTGCCACCGCCACCCAGGCGATCGCGCCGATCGAGAAGACGACGAAGCCCCAGCCCGTGACGCGCGAGCCGAGATTGGCCGCGGTCATCATCGCGGCGATCATCGTCGCGGCGGGCGCGATCCATTGTGCGGCAGTTTCGAGCATCGTCTCTCCTTGTTTCCCAAGTGGAACGCGCCCGCGCGCGTGGCGATCCGATGGCGCAGGCGGCGCAGCGCGCGCGGCGTATCGATATCGAGCGCATGGCCCGGCGATCCGGCGATCCCGGCGGCCCGCCGCCGATCGAGAAGTGCCGCCAATCCGGCGTCCGGCGCGATCGCCAGCCCGCGCAGGATCGCCGCGCGGACCAGCACGGGATGGCCGGGACGCCCCCGATAAACGGGCCGCACCGCGTCGCGATCGGCGCCGATCGCCCAGCGCAAGGGCGCGCGCGCGAACGGCATGTCGGCGAGGAAGATCGCCACCTCGCGATCGATCGGGCGCAGCGCCGCAATCCCTCTCGCAAGGCTCGCGCCGATGCCCCGGCGGGCATCGCGCGCGACCAGCACGGTGAGCCCTGGCCATCGCGCGCGCGCGATCACCGCCCGGCGGGGCGCGAAGCCCGGGGGAAGCACCAGCAGCGTTCGCCGCCCCGCCAGACGCGCCGCGCGCAAGGCGTGGAGCAGAACCGGCGCGCCCCCGATCGTCGCGAGCAATTTGTCCTGCCTGCCAAATCGCCTGCCCTCGCCGCCGGCGAGCAGCAGCGAGACGCGCATCAGATCTCGACCTGGCTGCCGAGCTCCACGACGCGGTTGGTCGGCAGGCGGAAGAATTGCATCGCGCTTTCCGCGTTGCGCAGCATCCAGGCGAACAGCTTCTCGCGCCACAGCGCCATCCCCGGCCGCGCCGAGGCGATCAGCGTCTGGCGCGCGAGAAAGAAGCTCGTGTCCATCATCTTGAACTTCGGCCCGCAATTGGTCGCCCGCGCGAGCGCCGCCGGCACGTCGGGATCCTCCATGAAGCCGAAGCGCAGCACCAGCCGGTAGAAGCCCTGCCCGAGCTCCTCGAGCGCCTGGCGCTTGTGATGGACGATATAGGGCACATCCTCGATCTTGACGGTCAGCAGGATGATGCGCTCGTGCAGCACCTTGTTGTGCTTGAGGTTGTGGAGCAGCGCGTGGGGCACGCCGTTGGCGGTGGAGGTCATGAACACCGCGGTCCCTGGCACGCGCGTCGCCGAGCCCGAGGCGGAGCGCACGAACACCTCGATCGGCATCGAGACCTCGGCCATCCGCTTGAGCATCAGTTGTCGCCCGCGCGCCCAGGTCGTCAGCAAGGTGAAGGCGATCGCGCCGACGAGCAGCGGGAACCAGCCGCCCGCGACGATCTTGGTGAGGTTGGAGCCGAGATACAGCAGATCGAAGGCCAGGAAGATGGCGAGCAGCGGCGCCGCATAATAAAATTTCCAGTTCCAGACGCGGATCATCAGCACCGCGACCATGCAGGTGGTGATGAACATCGTTCCCGTCACCGCGATGCCGTAAGCGGCCGCGAGGTTTGAGGAGCTGCGGAAGCTGACCGTGCAGATCAGCACCAGCACCATCAGGGCGCTGTTGACGATCGGGACATAGATCTGCCCCGCGGCGGATGCGCTGGTATGATCGATCCGGACGCGCGGCATCAGCCCGAGCTGCACCGCTTGCTGGACGACCGAGAAGGCGCCGGTGATCACCGCCTGGCTGGCGATCACGGTCGCGACGGTGGCGAGCAGCACCAGCGGCAGGCGCATATGCTCGCCCGCCATCAGGAAGAAGGGATTCGCGACCTTCGCGGGATCCTCGAGCAGCAGGGCGCCCTGTCCGGCATAATTGAGCATCAGCGCGGGCAGGATGATCCAGATCCACGCGAGCTGAATCGGGCGCCTGCCGAAATGGCCCATATCGGCGTACAGCGCCTCGGCACCGGTAAGCGCCAGCACGACCGAGCCGAGCGCGAGGAAGGCAAGCTTGGGATCGTGCGCGACGAAGCGCATCGCCCAGATCGGATTCAAGCCCCACAGCACATCGGGGCGCCGCACGATCGCCATCGTGCCCAGCACCGCGATGGTGATGAAATAGACCATCATGATCGGACCGAAGAAGCGCCCGATCGCCGCGGTTCCGCGCGATTGCAGCAGGAACAGCGATACGAGGATGACGACCGAGATCGGCACGACATAATCGGTAAAGCCCGAGTGGATCGTCTCGAGACCCTCGATCGCGGACAGGACCGACATCGAGGGAGTGATGATGCAATCGCCGAAGAACAGCGCGGTCGCGAGGATGCCCAGCAGCACCAGGCCGGAGGTCCAGCGCCCGCCGCCGCTGCGCCGCTGGATCAGCGCCAGCAGCGCGAGACTGCCGCCCTCGCCCTTGTTGTCGGCCCGCAGGATGACGAGGATATATTTGAAGGTCACGACGATCATCAGCGACCAGAAGATCAGGCTGAGCACGCCCAGGATGTGCAGCGGATCGACCGCCAGCTTGTGATGCCCGATGAAGATTTCGCGCATCGAATAGAGCGGGCTGGTGCCGATATCGCCATAGACGACGCCGATCGCGCCGAGCCCGAGGCCGATCAGCCCCTGCCTGCCGTGATGATGCGACTCGTCGCCCGGCGGCGGCTCGGGCGCATCGGCATTTTGAGGAACGGTAAGCCCGGCGGTCATTGAAAGCGGTGAAGCCTCGGTGCTGACTGGTACATGTGCATGATCGGGCTGCTCATTTCTGATGCGCCCGGCTCTCAACCGGCAGCAGCGGCGCGGCGCCTAGCACTTCGCTTATAGGCCCGCAACGGCGATGAAGGGTCGCGATCGTCGGGGCCGGGCCTTGGAGGCCCGCGCTCAAGCCCTCTTGTCGGTGGGGGCATCGCGGCCATAAAGCGGGGGCGATGTTCCGTCCGTCGCTTCCAGCCCCCATGCCGCCGCGCGGCTGGTGGAACAGCCGCTGGTTCTGCGTCCTGCTGGTGCTCGCGACGACCATCCCCTTGCTCGCTCCCTCGATCCCGCCCTTCACCGATCTGCCCGGGCATATGGGGCGCTATCGCGTCGAGCTTGCCGATCCGGCCTCGCCACTGCGCACGCTCTATTACGACTTCCAGTGGCGCTTCCTCGCCAATCTCGGGGTCGATCTGGCGATCGTGCCGATGGCCGGGCTGTTCGGGCTGGAACTGGGGCTCAAGCTGATCGTCATCGCGATCCCGGCGATGATCGCCTTCGCCATCCTGTGGATCGCGCGCGAGGCGCATGGCCGCGTGCCGCCGACCGCGCTGTTCGCGCTGCCGCTCGCCTATGGCTTTCCGCTGATCTGGGGCTTCCTCAACTTCAGCTTTTCGATGGCGCTGGCGCTCAACGCCTTCGCGCTCTGGCTGCGCCTCGGCAGGATCGGCCGCTTCCGCCTGCGCGCCGCGCTGTTCCTGCCGATCGGCTTGTTGCTGACGGTCGCGCATGTCTTCGGCTGGGCGGCGCTCTGCCTGCTCTGCTACGCGGCGGAGGTCGTTCGCGCCCGCGATGACGGGCGCGGCTTCCTCGCCAGCCTGGTGCGCGGCGGCATCGCCTGCCTGGCGCTGGCACCGCCGCTGCTGCTGCTGCTGCTGTGGCGGAGCGGCGACGGCAACGCCAAGGTCGTCACCGGCGACTTCTTCTTCTGGCGCGCCAAATATGTGTACATCGTCTCCGCGCTGCGCACGCACTGGATGGCCTATGACATCGCCGCGATCTACCTGCTGTGGGGGCTGATCGCGTTCGGGCTGGCGGGCGTGTGGCTGAGGATGAACCGCACGCTCGGCATCGCATCGCTGATGCTGATGATCGCTTATGCGCTGCTGCCCCGCGTCCTGCTCAACTCGGCTTATGCCGATATGCGGCTCGCGCCTTATGTGATGATGGTCGCGGTGATCGCGCTGACGTTGCGCAGCAGCGCGCGGCGGCAGGCGGCGGTGGTCGCGCTGATCGCCACCGCGCTGTTCGGCGCGCGGCTGTACATGCTCACGTCGAGCTTCGCGGCGCACGATCGCGCCAACCGCGCCCAGCTCGCCGCGCTCGATCATATCCGGCCGGGCTCGCGCGTGTTCGTCGAGGTCGCGCTGCAATGCCTCGGGCGCTGGGAGACGACGCGGATGGACCATCTCGGATCGATGGCAATCGTGCGGCGGAGCGCCTTCGTCAACGGCCAGTGGGCCGATCCCGGCGCGCAACTGCTCAGCATCCGCTATGCGCCCGCCAAGGGCTATGCCGAGGATCCGACGCAGATCCTGCGACCTTACGGCTGCCGCGCCGCCAAGGCCAAGACCTATCCGAAGGGGCTGAACGAGCTGCCCCACGACGCCTTCGATTATGTCTGGCTGATCGATATGGACCGGAAGAAGATGAACAGCTTCCCCGGTCTCACGCCGATCTGGATCGGCAAATCCGGCGGCATCCTATACCGCGTGGAGCATGGCTCGCACTCAAGCCTCGCGGAACACCCACCAGCGGTTGAGCGCGAACAGCAGGATCGGGGTAATGCACCAGATGGGCACCTGAACCGTCCAGTGGGGTAGCTGCAGCCTGCTGATCAGCAGCCACGTCCAGCCGGCGTTGAGCACCACGCTGGGAAAGGAGGCCGCGAAGAAGCGGATCTGTGCGGCGCGTCCGCGCTCGCCATGCCCCTTGAAGGTGACTCGGCTGTGCAGGAAATAGCCGAGCATCACCGCGACGAGATAGCCGAACGCGTTGCAGATCTGCGGCGAGGCGTGGGTCATGCTGTCGATCAGCACGAAGACCGCCGTATAGGTCCCGGTGACGATGCACCCGTTCACGCCGTAGCGGACGAGCTGCCAGAAGAGTTCGCGCCTTTTGGCCGCCGTCGCCGTCATACGCTGCACATACCTTGCTCTTTGTCCCGCGTCGCCTAGAGGCGCTATGATGAGTTTAGCGCGCGTGTCGAGCCGATCGTGGCGGATCGCGGCGGGTTTGGTTCGGGGCGGCCGGTGAACGGCGCACAGGATCGCGCGCCGCGCGGCCCCACCCATTGGCGGCGATGGTTCCTGCTCTTTTGGGCAGGCGCCGCCGTCTACATGCTCCATTACAAATGGGGGGCGATCCACTGGTTCGCGCTATCCGACACCGACGACAATATGCGTTTCGCGCAGGTGCGCGCATGGCTGGCGGGGCAGGGCTGGTACGATCTGCGCCAGCATCGCATCGATCCGCCGGGCGGCATCTCGATCCACTGGTCGCGGATCGTCGATCTGCCGATCGCGGGGCTGCTGGTGCTGCTCCGGCCCCTGCTCGGCGGGCAGGAGGCGGCGCGCTGGGCCTGCGCGATCGCGCCGATGCTGGCGTTCGGGGCGTCGCTCTACGGGATGATGCTCGCGGTGCGGCGGCTGGTCGATCGCTGGGCGTTCTTCCTGGCGTTCGGCATCATGTGCTGCGCGCAGGCATCGATGCTGATGTGGATGCCGCTGCGCATCGATCATCATGGCTGGCAGCTCGCGACCTTGATCTGGGCGGTGACCGGCATCGCCGATGCGAGGCGCGTGCGCGGCGGGCTGACGACGGGGATCGCCACCGCGATCAGCCTCGCGATCGGGCTGGAGCTGTTGCCCTATCTCGCGACGATAGGCGCGCTGACCCTGCTGTGGTGGGTGATCGATGCCGGCGAGCGCGATCGGCTGCGCGCTTATGGCGCTTCGCTCGCGGGCGGTGCCGCGCTCGGCTATGCGCTGTTCGGCTCGTTCGATAATGCGCAGCCGCTGTGCGACGCGCTGACCCCGGTCTATCTCTCGACCCTGCTGGAGGCCGGCGCGGCGCTGGTGGCGATCGGATCGTTCCGCATGGAGGCGCGCGCGCTCCGCATCGCGGTCGCGGTCGCCACCGTATCGGCGATCGGCGGGGCGTTCGCGCTGACGCAGCCGCAATGCCTAGGCCGGCCCGAGCATATCTCGCCCGAGCTCGAGCGACTGTGGTTCAGCCACATCAAGGAAGCCAAGCCGCTTTACGCGCACGGCTGGCGGATCTGGTTCCCGACGATCGCGCTGTCGGCGGTCGGGCTGGTCGGCGCGGTCGTCACCTGGCGGCGTGCCGGGGGAACCGCGCGCGAGATGCCGTGGCTGGTCGTGGCGCTGCTGTCGCTGTTCTCGACCGCATTGCTGCTCTGGCAGACGCGCGCCGGGCCGGCGAGCCAGGCGATGGGGGTGATCGGCGCGACCGCGCTCGGCCAGCCGCTGGTGATCTGGACGCTCGGCCATCGCGCCATGCTGGTCCGCGTGCTCGGCACGGTGGCGGCGTTCGTGCTGGTTTCGGGGGCGTTCGCGGGGCTGATCGTCCGCTACATACCCGAGCACAGAAGCGCCTATCGCAAGACCGTCGATCAGGCCAACCGCCGCTGCCCGACCCTGCCCGCGCTCAAGCCGATCGCGGCCTTGCCCGCGACGACGATCCTCACCTTTGTCGATCTCGGCCCCCGGCTGATCTCGGTGACGCACCACAGCGCGATCGCCGGCCCCTATCATCGCGGCGGCGCCGAAATCCTCGACGTGCAGCACAGCTTCCGCGCCGCCGATCCGGAGGTGGCGCATGCGGTGATGCGGCGGCACGGCGCGACGTTGCTGCTGCTCTGCCCCGGCCTCTCGGAAAGCACCGTCTATCAGAGCGAGAACCCCGGGGGCTTCTACACGCAGCTTCGCGACGGCAAGGTGCCGGGCTGGCTCGCGCCGATGCCGCTGCCCGCTTATTCACCGTTCAAGCTGTGGAAGCTGGTCGGCTGAGCCCCCTTCGCCAGGCTGGAATCAGCGCTTCGCCATTGCGTCGCGGGGGTTGGGAAAGCCGGTCTGGCAGGTCAGTCCGCCATCGACGGGGATGATCGCGCCGGTGACATAGGATGCGTCGTCCGACGCCAGAAACACCATCATCCGGGCGACCTCGATCGCATGGCCGCCGCGCCCCATCGGGATGCTGCGGCTCCAGACCTCGGAAATCTCCGGATTGCGCGCCATGTGCGCGGTCATCGGCGTATCCGATATCCAGCCGGGGCAGACGGCGTTGACGCGGATGTTGAGCGGCGCCGCTTCCAGCGCCAGGCTGCGCGTATAATTGACCACGCCGCCCTTGGCCGCGTTATAGGCACCCATGCCATAATCCGCCGCCATGCCGTCGACCGAGGCGGTATTGACGATCGCGCCGCCGCCCGCCGCCCTGATGTGAGGGATCGCGAATTTCGAGACGTAGAACACGCTGTCGAGGTTCACCGCGATCATCGCCCGCCACGTCTCGATGGCCATGTCCGGCGTCAGTTCGAGATGCCCCTTGCCGGCGTTGTTGAACAGGATGTCCAGCCGGCCGAACCGATCGGTGACCGCCTTGACCATCGCTTCCACCTCGTCGGCCTCGCCGACATCGCATCGGAAGAAAGCGGCGCCATCCCCTGTCTCCCCGGCCAACGCCGCGCCGCGCTCGGCGTTGAGATCGACGATCGCGACCTTGCAGCCACGCTCGACGAGCAGGCCGACCGCAGCGGCGCCCATGCCCGATGCGCCGCCGGTGACGATCGCGACCTTGCCCGCGAAATCCTGTGCCATTCTTCTCTCCACGCCGTCCGCGAGCGCCGGCCGCATCGATGCGGCGATCATCCCGTGCATCCTCGGCGGCGGCTTGAGCATGATGAGCCCCCAGCCGCAAGAACCGGCCGTTGCGCCTCGTCTGCATGCGTCGCGCGGATTGAATTTCGTCGCTCTCGATCAAGCGGCGCATGCGGCCCGCTGGACGAAGCGCGGCCTTTCTGACAGCGCGGTCGCCGCATCCACGGCCCGTCGGATCGGCCGCCATCGAGGAGATAGGATTGGAAGCGACGCCCATGCTGGACGCGCGCCTGCTCAATGCGGCGCCCGATTACGCCCTGGCGCGGTTCGGGGGCGTGCGTCCGGACGCGCCCGATTGGTACGAACGGCTGCGCGAGGCGCCGGTCGAGCAACTGCGGACGACCGTCGAGGGGGCATCGATCGAGGTGCTGGCCTGGGGCGAGCGCGGCCGGCCCGGCCTGCTGCTGGTTCACGGCAATCGCGCGCACGCGCATTGGTGGGGTCCGATCGGGCCGCTGCTCGCCCGGGATTATCGCGTCGCCGCCCTTTCTCTGTCGGGAATGGGAGGATCGGACTGGCGGGATCGTTACTCGAGCGCGCTCCATTCGGCGGAGCTGTTCGCCGCGATCGCTGCAGCGGGCCTGGGTGATGGCCCGTGCGCGCCGATCGTCATCGCGCACAGCTTCGGCGGGATGGTCGCGGCGAATGCGCTCCGCGATCGCGCGCGCACGCTAGGCGGCACGCTGTTCGTCGATTCGCTGCTGCTGCCGGCCGCGATGCGGCCTTCCGCGCGGATCACCGAGCGCGACGTGGGCGATTATCCCGATCGCGCTTCGGCATTGGCGCGCTTCCGTCTGTCCCCAACGCAGCCGAGCAGCGCGCCCTATATGCTCCACGATGCCGCATGCGCCGGGCTCATCGAGGAAGGCGCGCGGTGGCGGTGGCGTTTCGATCCCTTTCTGGTGCGGAAGCTCGATATGGACGATCCATGGCCGGCGATCGTCGATCCGCCTTGCCCGATCGCTTTCGTATATGGCGAGCAATCGGCCTTGGCGACGCCGGCGATCCTCGCCGCCCAGCGCGCCGGCTTGGCCCCGGGAACGCCGTTCGTGGGCATTCCCGGGGCGTGGCACCATGTGATGTTCGATCAGCCCTTCGCGCTGGTGGCGGCGATCCGGGCGTTCGCAGCCGAATGGCTGGCTCCGCAGCGCCGATCGGCCTGAGCCGTTTCGGACGCTCGCGGAGGGCAGGCGCTAGAGTCTGTCCTGTTGACGCTATACTCTCGTCACCCCGGCCTTGAGCCGGGGTGACGTTTCAGCTTGAACGGGATAGCCTCCAGGATGCGGCGACCGATGCGTTCAGGCGTGTTGCCCCGGCCACATCCGCAGATCGGCCACCCCGCGAAGGTTGGAGAAAGCGGGGCGATGGGATTCTTCGGGATCGATCCGGTAATCAGGATAGCGCCGGAACAATTCCTCCAGCGCGATCCGCATTTCGAGCCGGGCAAGATGGATGCCGAGGCATTTGTGGATGCCGAACCCGAAATAGACCGATCGTTGATCGAGGCTGCGGCCGACATCATAAACATCGGGATTTTCGAAGGCGCGTTCGTCGCGCGTTGCCGCCGCGGTGATCAGCATCGTCTTGGAGCCGGCCGGGATGGTGACGCCGTGCAGCGTCACATCCTCGGTCGTGGTGCGGCCCTGAAGCTGCGAGGGCGGATCGTAGCGCAGGAGCTCCTCGACCGCCGCCGGGATCAGCGACGGATCGGCCTGGATCCGCGCGCGCTGCTCGGGGAAGTGGTGGAGCGCGATCAGGCCGTTGGCGATCGCCTTGGCCACGGTTTCGTGCCCGGCGGTCGCGAGTTCGATGAAATGCGTCGCGATCTCGGTATCGTCGAGGCGACGGACGCCGCCGTCCTCGTCCTTGACCTCGGTGTTGATCAGCAGCGTGATGACATCGTCTCGCGGGTTGGCGCGTCGATCGGCGGCAAGCTCCTGAAAGACCTGGAGCTGCTCGAACATTGCCTTCATCGCCGCCTGGTCGTCGAGGTCGGACCCGCGCACCACCACCGCATTGGCGCGCTCGTGAACCTCGCGGCGGATCTCGCGCGGGATCTCGATCAGTTCGCAGATCACGCTGAGCGGCAGCTCCACCGTGAAATCATGGACGAAATCGACCTCGTCCTTGCCGTTCATCGCTTCGAGCAGCTCGATCGCGGTCGCGCGGATGAAGGGTTCGAGCGACGCCATGCGCCCCGGGGTGAACACCTTGGTGACGAGGCCCTTGTGCCAGCTATGATCCGGCGGATCGCGCAGGATCAGCAACGGCATCCCCGCCTCGGCACCCTCGATCGTGACCCCGCCCGCCGACGAGAAGCGCTTGGTATCGCGATGCGCCATGCAAACGTCGTCATACCGCGACAGCGCCCAGAACTTCATTTCCGGATTATGATAGACGGGCACCTCGTCCCGCATCTGCTTGAACAGCGGATAGGGATCCTGGACGTTTTCGGGCGCGTAGGGATTGTAGGTCAGCGTCGACACGGTAACTCTCCATCGGGAAGGATCAGGCACGGACATCCTTCATGACCGCGCCAATAAAGCACAGGCGGCGGGATTGCTATCCGGCACCCGCTCGCGCCCACCGCTCCGGCGATACCCGAGCGGCCGGCCGCCCCGCCTCAGGCCGCCGCCTTCGCCGGCGCATCGACGAGGAAGTGCTCGGGGTCGGGCCCCTGCGTCCAGTTCCACATCTCGATTAGCGACCAGGGCGAATTGGTGGTCACCCGGCCCTTGGCGTTGCGAAAATAGGTGGTGCCGTAATCGGTCGACCAGACGAACTCGAGCAGCTTCCGCCCGGTGCGGTCCATATAATCATCGAAGACCTCCTGGCGCACCTCGATCGATTCATGGCCGCCCTCGATCAGGAAACGAATGCAGTTCGCGGCGTATCGCGCCTGCAATTCCGAATTGAAGATCAGGTTGCCGTTGTAGCCGAGATTGGTGCCCGGACCGTACATCATGAAGAAATTCGGGAATTTCGGCACGACGATGCCGAGATAGCCGCCCGGCCTATCCTGCCAATAATCGTTCAGCGCGATACCGCCGCGGCCCCTGATCACCATCGGCGTCAGAAATTTCTGCACCTGGAAACCGGTCGCATAGATGATAACGTCGGCTTCGTGGACGCGGCCGCTGCTGTCGACGATCCCCGTCTCGGTGATGCGCTCGATCGCATCGGCTACCACCTCGACATTCGGCTGCTTGATCGCGCGGAAGAAATTGCCGTTCGAAACCGTCGGGCGCTTCACGAACGGCGGATAGTTGGGCGTCATCTTGGCGAGCAGATCGGGCCGATCGCCGAGATGCTCCTCCAATTGCGCCATCAGCCGCTGGCGGACGAGCTCGTTCATCCTGCTCACCGATCGGCCATCCTGCGGCCAGGCGGGATCGACCTTCATGACGTCGGGCAGGAAATCGATCGGCCAGTTGAAGATCGTCGCGCGCATCCAGCCCGAATAATAAGGCACATGGTCGATGGCCCATTGCTCGCTGTCGTGGATCGCGCGGGTATATTCGGCGGAAACGCGGGTCCAGCCCGCGCTGCGCTGAAAGATCGTCAGATGACCCGCGATTTCGGCGACCGGCGGGCTCGCCTGCAACGCGGTTGCCGCGCTGCCGATGACGATGACGCGTTTTCCTTCCAGCGCGACATCCTTGCGCCAGCGCGCGCTGTGGAATTGCGCGCCCCTGAACGTCTCGGCGCCTTCGATCGCGGGGGTGCTGGGCCGGTTAAGAAACCCGACCGCGCTGACCAGCGCCTTGGCGAACAGCGTCTCGCGCGCGCCGTCGGCGCTCACCAGATCGACCGACCAGCGTTGCTCCGGCTCGTCCCAGTGCGCGCCCTCGACCTCGAGACCATAGCGGATCCGGTCGCCGATCCCGAAGCGATCGACGCACATCAGGAAGTAGCGGAGCAGCTCGTCCTGCCTGGAATAGAGGTTGGGCCAGCGATGGTCCTGCGTGAAGGAAAAGGAATAAGCGTGGCTGGGCACGTCTACTCGCAGCCCGGGATACTGATCCTCGAACCAGGTGCCGCCCGCGCTCTCATTCTTCTCGACGATCGTGAACGGGATGCCGGCCTGCCGCAGCCGCAGGCCCATCACCAGCCCGGACATGCCCGCGCCGACGATCAGCACCGGATAATGCTGCTTGACCTCGTCGGCGATCGGACGATTCCACCGGAAGGTGCGGACGTCGCCGCCGTCATAGCCCATATCCTCGAGCACCATGGGCACGTAGCTGTCGGGCATCTCCATCCCGACGACGAAGTTGACCATCTCATGCAGCTCTTCGGGGGTCGGCTGATAGGGTTCGGGCTGGCCGGCGGCGCGCCATGCCTTGATCGCGGCTAATCCGGCCGCGTGCAGCGGTGCCGCCTCTTCCGGGCTGAGCTGGCCGGAGACATCGCCGTTGAAGCCCGGGGTCTTCGGCTTGGCGAGCTTCAGGATATCGGTGCTTCCGGTCATGTGCACGGCCGACACGGCGATGACCACCGGGCTCATGCCCTCGACGAGCGCGGCGAGTTCCTCGTCGGTTTCGGTGATCGGCCGTTTGGCCTGGTTGGCGCCGCCGGACATCGCAATCTCCACGCAGTATCGGCCTCAACAGAATCTTAGCGCAGGGGCGCGCGCATGCCGGCACGTTCCCGCAGCCTGAGTTGGGCTTTCAGCGCTTCGGGCCGGGGCGCGACGAGGAAGCCGAAGCTCACCGTCCCCCCCTTCGTCTCGACCGCATGGTGCAGCCGGTGCGCCTGGACGATGCGCTTCATATACGCCGATCGCGGCACGAAGCGGCCCGGCAGGCGCCGGTGGACGATCCAGTCGTGGAAGCCGAAGTAGATCGCGCCATAAGCGGCGATGCCGGCGCCGATCCAGGTGAACCCCGGCCACCAGCCGAGCTGGACCCCGCCGAGCAGCAGCAGGATCGAGGGACAGGCGAAGATCACCGCATAGAGATCGTTGAGCTCCCACGCGCCATCTCGCGCGCGGTGGTGGCTGGCGTGGAGGAACCAGCCCGGCCCGTGCATCACCCAGCGGTGCGCGGCATAGGCCACGCCCTCCATCGCGGCGACGGTGGCCAGGAATAACGCAAGGCCGGCGATCCAGTCCATCGCCGGACCTTAGCCCGCCGATCGCTTGAGCGCGAGCCTTGCCTTTACTCGCCGGTATATGCTTTAGGCGGCGGCATTCCCGAGACTCAACGCCCGCGCGAGGGAGATCGTCGCAGCATGAATATCCATGAATATCAGGCCAAGGAAGTATTGGCCAAGTTCGGCGCCGCCGTTCCCAGGGGCTTCGCCGCGATGACCGCCGACGAGGCGGTGAAGGCCGCCGAGCAGCTCCCCGGGCCGCTCTATGTGGTCAAGGCGCAGATCCACGCGGGCGGGCGCGGAAAGGGCAGGTTCAAGGAGCTGGGTGCCGATGCCAAGGGCGGCGTGCGCCTGTCCAAGACGATCGACGAGGTGCGCCAGAATGCCGGGGAGATGCTCGGCAACACTCTCGTGACGATCCAGACCGGCGACGCGGGCAAGCAGGTCAACCGCCTCTACGTCACCGACGGCGCCGATATCGCCAGGGAATATTATCTCTCGATGCTCGTCGATCGCGCCACCGGGCGGATCGCGATGGTCGTCTCCACCGAGGGCGGCATGGACATTGAGGAGGTCGCGCACTCGACCCCGGAGAAGATCCGCACGATCACGATCGACCCGGCCGAGGGCTTCCAGCCGCACCATGGCCGCGCGGTTGCCTTCGCGCTCAAGCTCAAGGGCGACCTCAACAAGCAGGCGGTGAAGATCGCCGCGCAGCTCTACGACGCCTTCATCGCCACCGACATGTCGATGCTCGAGGTCAATCCCTTGGTCGAGACGACCGACGGCAAGCTGCTGGTGCTCGATGCCAAGGTCAGCTTCGATTCGAACGCGCTCTATCGGCACCCCGATATCCTCGCGCTGCGCGACGAGACCGAAGAGGACCCGGCGGAGGTCGAGGCCTCGAAATACGATCTCGCCTACATCAAGCTCGATGGTAACATCGGCTGCATGGTCAATGGCGCGGGCCTCGCGATGGCGACGATGGACATCATCAAGCTGAACGGCGCCTTCCCGGCCAATTTCCTCGATGTCGGCGGCGGCGCCAGCAAGGAAAAGGTCACCGCGGCATTCAAGCTGATCCTGTCCGATCCGGCGGTTGAGGGCATCCTCGTCAACATCTTCGGCGGGATCATGAAGTGCGACATCATCGCCGAGGGCATCGTCGCCGCCGCCAAGGAGGTGAACCTCTCGGTGCCTCTGGTCGTTAGGCTCGAGGGCACCAACGTGCAGCTCGGCAAGGACATCATGGCCAATTCCGGGCTGCCGATCGTTGCCGCCGACGATCTCGGCGATGCCGCGAAGAAGATCGTCGCCGAAGTGAAGAAGGCGGCGTAGGATAGGCCATGGCCGATAACGTCGAAAATCTGATGCTGGAGCATCTCAAGCGTTTTCAAGCTACGCTTGAGCGGATTGAGACGAAGCTGGACGATCTGACGTCTCGCGTCTCGAATTTGGAGAGCAGTGTCGCTTCCATAATGCAGCATCTCGCAAACCTGTCGGCCGCCGGAGCGGCGCAGCAACTCTCTATCGACAACATCAACCGCCGTATCGACAGGATCGAACGGCGGCTCGAATTGGCGAATTAAAGTATCTAACTGCCGTCACCCCGGCGAAGGCTGAGGTCCAGGCGCGGGTGTCGCACTCGCTGGATCCCGCCTTTGCCGGAATGACGGGTGAATGAGAGGACGAGTAAGATGAAGGTTCTCGTGCCCGTGAAGCGGGTGATCGATTATAATGTGAAGCCGCGCGTCAAGATGGATGGCTCGGGCGTCGATCTCGCCAACGTCAAGATGAGCATGAATCCGTTCGACGAGATCGCCGTCGAGGAAGCGATCAGGCTTCGCGAGAAGGGCGTCGCCACCGAGATCATCGCGGTCTCGGTCGGCCCGCAGAAGGCGCAGGATACGCTCCGCACCGCCCTGGCGATGGGCGCGGATCGCGCGATCCTGGTGATGACCGAGGACGAGGTCGAGCCGCTGGGCGTCGCCAAGATATTGAAGGCGATCGTCGACGAGGAGCAGCCGGGGCTCGTGATCCTCGGCAAGCAGGCGATCGACGACGATTCGAACCAGACCGGCCAGATGCTGG
>NZ_CAHJXD010000214.1 GCF_903644055.1 Sphingomonas bacterium
CCGGCGCGGGCGGCGATGCGGGCGCGGCGCTCGCCTCCAGCGCCTTCAGCCGCGCGTCATATTCGTTACGGTCTCTGGCCGCCTGCTCGGAGACGATCTGGAGCCGATGCTGGATTTCCTCGATCTGGCTGGTGATGCGCGCCAGCTCGCGTTCGAGGCCGTCGACGCGGGCCGTAAGCTCGTTGAGCGGCAGCGTCGCCGGCGCACCGGCGGCGGGTGCCGCGACGGGCGGCGCGATCTCGGGCTCGAAGAAGGCGGGGCTGCCGCCGGGGAAGACCTTGCGCTGGACGGCCTTCATCTCCTTCTCCAGCCGATCGACGCGCTGCCCGACGGGCGGCGCGGTCTGCGCGAGCACGGGTAGCGCCACAGTGGCGAGGAGGAAGGCGAACGGCAGGCGGAGCGTCATCGAAGGGCCTTCATCAACATTGCGCGGTGCGCGTGGCGATCAGCATAGCGCAGCGCGAATCCGCAATGAACCCTCGATGACGTGGGACCGAAAACAGAGGCGCCCCGCCTAACGAGCGGGGCGCCCACTTTATCAGCGGCACCGCACCTGTGCGCTGTTCTGGTCGACCGCCCTGCCGGCGATCGCGCCGAGCGCCGCGCCGATCAAAGTACCGGCGGCGCGCGAATGGCCGCCGTCGATCACGTTGCCGAGCACGCCGCCACCGGCCGCGCCGATGATCAGGCCCGTCGTGCCGTCCGAGCGCTTGCAATAATATTTACCGTCCGATCCGCGATAGACGCGATCGTCGGCGGCCAGCGTGCGCTCCTGATAGCTGTTGCCGTCGCGATAATAGCGCGAGGGATCGTAATTTCCCTCGTCACGATCGTCGGCATAATAGCCCTGCGGCCCATAGCCCTGGCCGGAATAGCCCGGCGGCGGCGGCGGCGGGGGAGGCGCGTCATAGCCGCGGCGGTAGCCGTCGCCGCGCCCGTAGCGGCTCGCCTGTGCATACCGATCGCGCTCGGCGTTGAAACGATCGGTCGCGATCCGATAATCGCGCTGCGCCTGATCCCAGCGCGCCTGCGCCGCGGGGGATTGCGCCATCGCGGGCGCGATCGGGGCGAGCGCCATCGGCATGGTGGCGGCAAGGGCCGCGGCTAAAGCTAAACGTCGCATATCTCTTCTCCTGTTCGCCGGCCGGCCAGCGCCCGACGGTGCACACCTTTTAGTCGCGACCCGCTGAACGACATCTGAGTTGTTTGTTTCACCGCCGTTCAGCGGAATCGTTTCGGTGCTGGCAGAACCCGCCGCAAACCATTCGGTTGCGGTGCGCGGGCGGCGAGGATGGGATGCACGATCCAGGGATCGACGAAAGCATCCGGCGACGGTCGATGGTGGAATATGATTACCGCGTTCGCACGTAGCGTCCGGGCGCGTCCTCGATCGCGGCGAGGGCGCCCTGGCCGGGGAGGCGCGCGCCGGTCGCCGCGACCTGTCCGCCCGACCGTTCGGTGATCCACGCCCGCCAATCGGGCCACCAGCTCCCGGCGTGCTCGGTGGCGCCCTCGACGAAGGCGGCCAACGTCTCGACCTTCCCATCGTTGGTCCAATAGCCGTAGCGATTGGCGGCGGGCGGGTTGACGACGCCGGCGATGTGGCCCGATCCGGCGAGGACGAAGCGCAGCGGCCCCTTGAAATGATGCGTGATCTTCCAGACGCTTTCGGCGGGCGCGATATGATCTTCGCGGCCTGCCTGCACGTAGCTGGGCGTCGCGACCGTGCCGAGATCGATCGATTCGCCGCCGACCGACATCGCGCCTGGCCTCGCGAGCAGATTGTCGCGGTAGAAATCGGTCAGATATCGGCGGTGCCATTCGGCGGGCAGGTTGGAGACGTCGCTGTTCCAGTGGAGCAGATCGAACGCGCCATAATCCTCGGCGAGCAGGTAATGGTTGACGACATAGTTCCAGATGAGGTCGCGCCCGCGCAGCAGGTTGAAGGTCGCGCTCATATAGCGTCCGTCGAGCACGCCGTCGCTCGTCAGCGCGTCGATCAGCGCCATCTGCCCGTCGTCGACCAGCAGCGACAGATCGCCCGCCTGCGCGAAATCGACCTGCGCGGTGAAGAAGGTGGCGCTGGCGATCTCATCCGCGCGCCCCGTCTTCGCCGCCCAGGCGAGCAGCATCGCAAGCGCGGTGCCCGCCACGCAATAGCCGACGACATGGACCGACGGCACTTCGAGCAGGCGGCGGACGACCGAGAGCGCCTCATATTCGCCGCCCAGCACATAATCGTCCATCGTCACGTCGGCGAGGCCGGCATCGGCCGATTTCCACGAGACCATGAAGACGCTCAGCCCCTGATCCAGCGCCCAGCGGACGAAGCTCTTCTTCGGGCCGAGATCGAGGATGTAGAAGCGGTTGATCCACGGCGGGAAGATCAGCAGCGGCGTCGCGTCGACCCGTTCGGTCGTCGGCGCGTAATGGAGGAGCTGGAACAGCCGGTTCTCGTAGATCACCTTGCCCGGCGTCGCGGCGATGTTGCGGCCGAGCTCGAAGGCGTGCGCGTCGACGTGGCGGATCTGCCCGGCGGCGGCATCCTCGAGCATCCGCTGCATCCCGGTGACGAGATTGGCGCCGCGCGTTTCGATGATCCGCTCCACCACCCTGGGGTTGGTCAGCGCGAAATTGCTGGGATTCATCGCGTCGAGTGCGGCCTGCGTCGCGAAGCGGAGCTGCTCCCTCTGCCGCGGATCGAGCAGTTCGGCGTCGCGGATGCGGCCGAGCACCTCCTGAGCGAGGATCGCATGGCCCTGGTGGAACAGATCGAACAAGGGCTGCTGCCAATCGGGCGCGCCGCCGCGCGATCCGGGCATCATCTGCTGGAGGAAGGACAGCGCATCGCCCCAGCCCGCGTCCGCGCCCTCTTCGCTTTTCGCGAGGTTTGGCAGCGTCTTGCCCAGCGTCTCGGTATAGCCGTCGATCGCCTTCAGCGCGGCGGTCGCGCCATATTCTATCAGCAGTTGCTGCGCCTGGCCGATGATCCCGGTCCAGTGCGCCAGCTCGTCCAGCAAGGCGCGCCCCTTGAGCTCCGGACCGTCCGCTTCCGCCATCTCGCTCTCCCGCAGCTTCGCGCTGCCATTTGTCGCCCGAAAGCCCTATAGGCGGCCCGGCCCCGCCGATGCGAGCGCTGTTGCTGGTTTCTCCGGGCCGAAACCTTCGAGGATATGATGAACGACGAATTCTACCGCATCCGCCGCCTGCCGCCCTACGTGTTCGCCGAAGTGAATGCGATGAAGGCAGCGGCGCGCGCGGCGGGTGAGGATATCGTCGATCTGGGCATGGGCAATCCCGATGGCGCGCCCGCGCCGCATGTGATCGAGAAACTGGTCGAGGTGGCGCGCAATCCCAACGCGCACGGCTATTCGGCCTCGTCGGGCATCCCCGGCCTCAAGAAGGCGCAGGCGGCTTATTATGCGCGGCGTTTCGAGGTCGAGCTCGATCCGGCCAAGGAGGTGGTGGTGACGCTGGGCTCCAAGGAGGGGCTCGCCAACCTCGCGCAGGCGATCACCGCGCCGGGCGACGTCGTGCTCGCGCCCAATCCGAGCTATCCGATCCACACCTTCGGCTTCATCATCGCGGGTGCCGCGATCCGATCGATCCCGGCGGCGCCGGGGCCGGACTTCTTCACGCGGCTGGAGCATGCGGTCAGCTATACCGTGCCCAAGCCTTCGGTGCTGGTGATCGGCTATCCCTCCAACCCGACCGCTTATGTCGCCGACCTGAAATTCTACGAGCAGGTCGTCGCCTTCGCCAAGGAGCATAAGCTCTGGGTGCTCTCCGATCTCGCTTATGCCGAGATCTACTTCGGGGATACGCCGACGCCGTCGATCCTCCAGGTGCCGGGCGCCAAGGACGTCGCGATCGAATTCACCTCGATGTCCAAGACCTATTCGATGGCAGGGTGGCGGATCGGTTTCGCGGTCGGCAACCGCCAGTTGATCGCGGCGCTGACGCGGGTGAAATCCTACCTCGATTATGGCGCCTTCACGCCGATCCAGGCGGCGGCGACCGCGGCGCTCAACGGGCCGCAGGATATCATCGCGGCGAACCGCAAGCTCTACAAGGGGCGGCGCGACTGCCTCGTCGAAAGCTTCGGCCGCGCCGGCTGGGACATTCCCGCGCCCGAAGCCTCGATGTTCGCCTGGGCGCCGATCCCGCCCGCGCTCCGCCACCTCGGCTCGATGGAATATGCCAAGCAATTGCTAACCCACGCCAATGTCGCGGTCGCGCCGGGGGCGGGCTTCGGCGAGGAGGGCGAGGGCTTCGTCCGCATCGCGCTGGTCGAGAATGAGCATCGCATCCGCCAGGCGGCGCGCAACGTGAAGCGCTACCTCCAGTCGATGGGCGTCAACACACCGGCGCGCACCGCGGGCTGAGCCGCACGCCGATGGATTTCGACGATTTCCTCCATGTCTCGAGCCTCTCGGGCCTGACGAAGTTGATCCAGCTTTCGTTGGGCCCGGTATTCCTGCTGAGCGCGATCGGCACGATCCTCAACATGCTCACCGGGCGGCTGTCACGCGTCGTCGATCGCGCGCGCTACATCGAGGAGAATTTCACGCCCCGCGACCATCCCGATCATCCGATGCAGGTGCGCGAGCTCCGCCTGCTCGATCGGCGGATCAAGATCGTCAACGATGCGATCTTCCTGTGCACCGCGAGCGCGGTGATCCTGTGCACCGTCGTCGCGGCGATGTTCCTCGCGCGGCTGGCGGGCTTCGGCTTCGCGCGCACGCTGGCGATGTGCTTTGCGCTGGCGCTGCTGCTGCTGATCGCGGGGCTGGTGCTGTTCCTGGTGGAGATCAGGGTCGCGGTCACGGCGATCCGGGTGCGGGACGAGTTGCTGGAGCGGCGGTGAACCGGTCGACAACGGAAGAAGGGCCGCCGGATCGCTCCGACGGCCCTTCCGAACATGGGTCAGCGGCCGGATAATCGGCCCGGGAGACCCCCGGCGCTGCGTTACCAGCGCGTCTCCCGAACGGACTGAACCGACCCCCAAGCTGAACCATGAGACATCGGTCACCTCCTTTCGCTAAGTTGATAAGCAGGACCGATGTTATCGCCTGAATCGCCGCATACAAGACTTGCGCGGAAGTTTTTCGCTGTCAGGATATGCCGCTTCGCCCGGCGAGATCAGCCGCGGCAATCCTCGATTACGCGCGCCGGCTCGGCCCAGGCGGGCAGCACCAGCTCCGCCATGCCAGCCGCATCGATCGTGAAGCGGCCCCGGCTGAAGGCGATTTGATCCAGCAACGTGTCGGCGGCGGGCAGGCTGGCGCCCTGGCCCGGCAAAGCGGAAAGCGTGCGAGACCCATAAGAGGTCGTGACGGTGAGCGCGGCGCTGTTCGGAGCGTCCGGGCGGAGCAGGGTGACGATATGCCTCGCCTTGTCGCAGCGAAGTGCGAATAGCATGGCGCCGCCCGGTGCCTCGAAGCGCGCGGTGCCGCCGCCCGCCGCCGCGTAGCGCCAGCGCCCGGGCGTTTCGGCGA
>NZ_CAHJXD010000215.1 GCF_903644055.1 Sphingomonas bacterium
GAGGGCTTGTTGGCATCGGGCAGCACGGCGGCGGCGGCGGGCGGCGGCGGCGCGCGCAAGGTATCGGCATAAGCGGCGCCCGGCGATCCGGCCGGCGGGTTGGCGGAGATCATCGCCCAACCCGACAGCGGCATGATCAGCATCGCCGCATAGAGGCAGAAATGGACGAGATGCGCGAGGCCCCGCTCCCACGCCGGCATGTCCGAGGGATAAGGCGGCGGCTTGTGCGTCAGCCGCCAGACGATCCGCGCCACCGTGAGGATCAGGACCGAGATGCCCGAGGAGATATGGATGGCGATCGTGCCGCGCGGCATGCTGTCCAGCCACAGCCCGGTGACGAGGTTGAAGAGGATGAAGGCCGCGATCGCCCAGTGGAGCGCGATCGCGACTCCGGTGTAGCGCGAGAGCGGCCCCGCCTCCGCATTCCAGGTCGCCTGCCGTGCCATTGATCGTCCCCCGCTAGGAATGCCGAACATGACCTGCGCGGCGGGGAGCGTCAACGTGCAAGCTGCGCTAGGCGGTCGGCAAGCAAACTTGCCTTGTCTCGGTGCCGCGCCAAGGCCATCTGTGCGCCATGGCAAGCCTCCTCGATCCCCAGGCGCGCGGACGCGTCATCTTGGTCGGCGCGGGTCCCGGCGATCCGGGCCTGCTGACGGTGCGCGCGGTCGAGGCGCTGCGGCGCGCCGATGTCGTCGTCCATGATGGGCTGATCGATCCGGCGGTGCTCGATCACGCCCCGGCGGAGGCGCAGCGCATCTCGGTCGCCAAGCAGCGCGCGCGGCACACGCTGCCGCAGCAGGCGATCAACGCGCTGATCATCGCGCACGTCAAGGCCGGGTCGATCGTCGTGCGGCTCAAGGGCGGCGATCCCTTCGTCTTCGGGCGCGGCGGCGAGGAGGTCGAGGCGGTGCGCGCGGCGGGATTGCCGGTGGAGGTCGTGCCGGGCGTCTCGGCGGCGCTGGGCTGCGCGGCGGAGGCGATGCTGCCGCTCACGCACCGCAACTGGTCGAGCGCGGTCAGCTTCGTCGCGGGCCAATGCAAGGGTCTCGCCGATCAGGATTGGTCGGGCCTCGCGGGCAAGGGCCGCACTCTGGTGATCTACATGGGCGTCGCCAGCGGCGATGCGATCGCCAACAAATTGATGGCCGATGGTCTGGCGCCCGAGCTCCCTGTCGCGGTGCTGGAGCGCGGGACGCTGACGGGATCGCGGGCGATGCGGACGGTGCTGGCCGATCTCGGCGGGCTGCTGCTGCGCGAAAAGGTACTGAGCCCGGCGATCATCGTCGTCGGTGAGGTCGTGCTGCTGTCGGATGCCGAGGATCGGATGCTGCGCTTCGCCCGTCAGGCGGGGGCGCTGGCATGAGGCTCGTCACCGGCAACGATCTCCTCACCGGCGACGTGACATGGTGGACGGGCCGCACATGGTCGCGTCACATCGCCGAGGCGGTCGACGCGGGCGATCAGGCCGAAAGTGTCGCCAAGCGCGAGGAAGCGGCGCTGCGGGTCAACGCGCCTTATGTCGCCGATGCCGCCGCCGGGCCGGCGGGCCCCGTGCCGCTCCACATCAAGGATCGCATTCGCGCGACCGGGCCGACCGTCCGCCCCGATTTCGCCGTGGCGCCCGCCGTTGCGGGTGCGGGACGCTGGGAAATCTGATGTACCGCTACGACGAATATGATCAGGCGATCGTCGATGCGCGCGTCGCGGAATTCCGCGATCAGGTCGCGCGCCGCCTGTCGGGCGCGCTGAGCGAGGATCAGTTCAAGCCGCTGCGGCTGATGAACGGCCTCTATCTCCAACTCCACGCCTATATGCTGCGCGTCGCGATCCCCTACGGCACGCTCGACAGCCGCCAGATGCGGATGCTCGCGCATATCGCGCGCCGCTACGATCGCGACTATGGCCACTTCACCACCCGCCAGAACCTCCAGTATAATTGGATCAAGCTGGAGGACGCGCCCGACATTCTCGCCGAGCTGGCGACGGTCGAGATGCACGCGATCCAGACCAGCGGAAACTGCATCCGCAACATCTCGTCGGATCAATATGCCGGCGCCGCGGCGGACGAGGTGGCGGACCCCCGCCCCTATGCCGAGCTGATGCGCCAGTGGAGCAGCTTCCACCCCGAATTCTGCCTGCTGCCGCGCAAGTTCAAGATCGCGGTGATCGCGGCGGACGAGGATCGCGCGGCGATGCGGCTGCACGATATCGGGCTCAAGCTGGTGGAGCGCCAGGGCGCGCTCGGTTTCGAGGTCTATGTCGGCGGCGGCCAGGGGCGCACGCCGATGGTCGCGCCGCTGATCCGCGAGTTCCTGCCGGAAGCCGAGTTGCTGAGCTATCTCGAAGCCTGCCTGCGCGTCTACAATCGCTACGGGCGCCGCGACAATATCTACAAGGCGCGGATCAAGATCCTCGTCCACGAGATCGGTGCCGACCGATATCGCGCCGAGGTCGAGGAGGAATATGCGCATGTGAAGACGCTGGGTCTCGATCCGCCGGCGGCCGAGTTGGAGCGCATCCACGCGCTGTTCGCGCCGCCCGCGCTGGTTCATGACGCATCCGTAACGATCGACCGCGGCGATCCCGCCTTCGCGCTCTGGGCCGATCATCAGGTCGTCCGCCACAAGGTGCCCGGCCACGCCATCGTCACGATCAGCCTCAAGCCGATCGGCGGCATCCCGGGCGACGCCACCGCCGATCAGATGGACGTCATAGCCGATCTGGCCCAGCGCTTCAGCCACGACGAACTCCGCATCACCCACGCCCAGAACATCGTACTTCCCCATGTTCATATGCGTGACCTTCCTGAAGTTTGGCGCACCCTCGACGCCGCCGGCCTCGCAACGCCCAATCTCGATCTCATCAGCGACATCATCGCCTGCCCCGGCCTCGATTATTGCAGCCTCGCCAACGCGCGCTCGATCCCGCTCGCGCAGAAGCTCGCGCTCCGCTTCGGCGACATGGATCGCCAGCGTGATCTCGGCGAGGTCAAGCTCAAGATCTCGGGCTGCATCAACGCCTGCGGCCACCATCACGCCGGGCACATCGGCATCCTCGGCGTCGATCGAAAGGGCGAGGAGAATTACCAGCTCTCGTTCGGCGGATCGGGCGCGGAGGACGCCAGCGTCGGCCGGATCATCGGCCCCGGCTTCTCCGAAGACGGCGTCGTCGATGCGGTCGAAAGGGCGCTGGAGCTGTATCGCGGCCTGCGTACCGACGGCGAACGTTTCCTCGACACCTACCGCCGCGTCGGCGCCGAACCCTTCAAGGCGGCGATCTACGCATGACGCTGATCCGCTTCCGCACCGATGCCGCGCACGAGGAGCCGGCGGTCACGCTCGACGGGTTCCTCGCCCAGCCCGACGCCACCGCGGTGCGGCTGGAGTCGGGCGAGGATGCGCGCGCGCTGCTGCCCTTCCTCGATCGGCTGCGGCTGATCGAGATCGCCTTCCCGGCCTTCCGCGACGGTCGTGGCTATTCCTCCGCCCGCATCCTGCGCGAAGCCGGCTATGAGGGCGAGTTGCGCGCGCAGGGCGATGTGCTGATCGATCAGGTGATATTCCTGCGCCGCTGCGGCTTCGATGCGCTCGCCAGCGAGAAGCCGCTCGATCGGGCGGCGGTCGAACAAGCCCTCGCCCGCTTCCCCTACGTTTATCAGAAAGCCGCCGAGGCGCGCGCGCCGGTCTGGAAGCTGCGGCATGGCTGAGTCCGCGCGCGCATTGGACGTGATCGACACGCGCCCCGCCTTCACGGCGGCGGACGTGGCGGCGCTCAACGCGCGCTTCCTCGATGTGCCCGCGCCGGAGCTGCTGCGCACGCTTCTCGCCGGCGAACTTTCCGGACGCGCCGCCTTGGTCTCGTCGTTCGGCGCCGAATCGGCGGTGCTGCTGCACATGGTTTCGGAGATCGACCGCGACATTCCGCTGATCTTCACCAACACACAGAAGATGTTCGGGGAGACTTTGGCCTATCGCGACGAGCTCGCCGAGCGGCTGGGATTCACCGATCTGCGCGTCTATCGCCCCGATCCGCGCCTGCTTAGCGAGCGGGACGCGACCGGGCTGCGCTGGTCCTACGATCCCGACGGCTGCTGCGATATCCGCAAGGTGGAGCCGCTGAAGCGCGCGCTCAGGGACTTCGATGTCTGGATTTCGGGCCGCAAGGGTTTTCAGGCGGGCACGCGCACCGCCTTGCCCCTGTTCGAGCTCGACGAGGCGGATGCGGCGGTGAGCGGCCCCAAGCTCAAGATCAATCCGCTCGCAAGCTGGCCTAAAGAGGCGCTCAATGCCTATTTCGACACGCACAAGCTGCTGCATCACCCGCTGGAGGCGCAGGGCTATCCCTCGATCGGCTGCTCGCCCTGCACCAGCAGGGTCGCGCAGGGCGAGGACCACCGCGCGGGGCGCTGGCGCGGCTGGGAGAAAGTGGAGTGCGGCATCCACCAGCCGATCAATCCCGGTGACGAGCCAGCTTTTTGAGCTTAACCTGTGCTGCAAGCCGCATTCTGCAACCATTCACAGCGACTCGCGTAATTCCCTTTGAGCGTCCACGTATGGACATAGCGTAGGAGAATATGATGCGTACCGGGATGAAAGCCTTCATTGCCGCCTCGGTCATCGGGGCGACCTCGATCGCGGCGGTCCAGCCGGCAGAGGCACGCGATCATGGTGGTGCCGCCATCGCGGCCGGGATCATCGGCCTCGGCGTCGGCGCGGCGATCGCATCCTCCGTCGACCGCGGCTATTATGGCAACGGCTACAATGGCTATTACGATGCCGGCTATCCGGCTTATTATGGCGGTGGATACGGCTATTACGGGCCAAGCTATTACGGGCCGGCCTATGGCGTCGTCTATGCGCCCGGCTATTATGGGCGCGGCTACTACGGCGGCGGCTACGGGCGCGGCTATTATGGCCGTGGTGGCGGTCATTACGGTCGCGGACGCGGCGGCTACGGTCGCCGCTGACCGATAGGCCATCGGCAAGAAAGGGCGTCCCGGTTTCCGCCGGGGCGCCCTTTTCCTGTCAGTTCGGGTGGGGCATTTCGGCGGCGCCTGACGGTCAACCCTCGTCGGCAAGATCCGAAAAGCGAGTGATCTTGTTCTCGAACTTGAGCTTGACCTTGCCCGTGGCACCGTGGCGCTGCTTGGCGATGATGACCTCGCAGAGGCCGTAGGCGCGGTCCATGTCGCGCATCCACTGGTCGTGCGCCTCGAAGGTCTTGGCGTCGTCGCCCTCGGTCGGATGCTTGGGCTCGCGCGCGGCGACATAATATTCCTCGCGATAGACGAACATCACGATATCGGCGTCCTGCTCGATCGATCCCGATTCGCGCAGGTCCGATAGCTGCGGCCGCTTGTCCTCGCGGCTCTCCACCTGGCGGCTGAGCTGGGACAGCGCCAATACGGGCACCTGCAATTCCTTGGCGAGCTGCTTGAGGCCGCGGCTGATCTCCGAAATCTCCTGCACGCGATTCTCGCTCGCGCCGCGCGCCGATCCCTGCAAAAGCTGGAGATAATCGACGACGATCATGCCGATCCCGCGCTGGCGCTTCAGCCGGCGCGCGCGGGTTCGCAGCGCGGCGATCGTCAGCCCGGGCGTATCGTCGATATAGAGCGGCAGGCTCTCCAGATCCTGCGCCGCGCGCGCGAGGTTGCGGAAATCGAGCTGGCTGATCTTGCCCATCCGCAGATTCTCGGAGGAAATCCCCGACTGCTCGGAAAGGATACGCGTCGCGAGCTGATCCGCCGACATTTCGAGGCTGAAGAAGGCCACGCCGGCGCCGACCGACTTGCCCTCCTCGATCCCGTCCTCGCGATCGCGGATCAGCCGGCGCGAGGCGTTGAACGCCATGTTGGTGGCGAGCGCGGTCTTGCCCATGCCGGGGCGCCCCGCGAGGATGATGAGGTCGGAGGCGTGCAGCCCGCCGATCTTGCCGTTGATGCTGTCGAGCCCGGTGGTGATCCCCGAAAGATGCCCGCCCGAATTGAGCGCGCGCTCGGCCTGCTCCACCGCGAGCCGCGTCGCCTGGCCGAACGTCTTGACGCTGCCCTGCTCGCCGCCCTCTTCGGCCACGCGATACAGCGCGACCTCCGCCTCCTCGATCTGGCTCTTGGGATCGACGCTTTCCGATGTGTCGATCGCTTTCTCGACCATCTCGCGCCCGACGCCGATCAGCGCGCGCAACAGGGCAAGATCATAGACCTGCGTCGCGAAATCGCGCGCGCCGATCAATGCCGCGCCCGATCCGGTGAGCTGCGCGAGATAGCCGGGCCCGCCCAGCTCCTTCAGCGCCTCGTCGCCCTCGAACATCGGCCGCAGCGTCACCGGATTGGCGATCATGTTGCGATCGACCAGCCGCAGGATCGCCTCATAGATACGGCCATGCGCGGGCTCGTGGAAATGATCGGCGCGCAGCCTGATCTGCACATCCTCGACCAGCCGATTGTCGATCATCAGCGCGCCGAGCAACGCCGCCTCCGCCTCGACATTGTGCGGAAGCGTCCCCTGCGGGGGTTCCGTCGGCGGTACGAGTCGAAAGGGTTCGGCCATCCACTTGCTATCCGCGCGCCGGCCCCCGCGCTCAAGCCGGCCGCGACAATAAAGCGCTGGGCGCTTCTGTGGACAACGTCGCTAAGTCTTCGTGCGGATCCGCCAGTAGCCAGCGCCGCGCGCCTCCGATAGACCACGGCATGGCCGATCCCCGCCTGATCTCGATCGATCTGGACGAGCGCACGATCCTGTGGCGCAACGCCGATATCGAGCAGGAAAGGCGGATCGCGATCTTCGATCTGCTCGAGGAGAATCGCTTCGCCCCCCTGAAAGCCTATCCCCAGGGCTATGCCGGGCCGTACCGGCTGGCGCTGCGCGTCGAGGAAGGCCGGCTGGCGATCGATATTGCGAGCGAGGACAGGCGGTTGCTCGAAACGCTGATCCTCGCGCTCGGCCGCTTCCGCCGCCCGATCAAGGAGTATTTCGCGATCTGCGAAAGCTATTACCAGGCGGTCGCCAAAGCGACGCCCGAGCAGATCGAGACGATCGACATGGCGCGCCGCGCGCTCCACAACGAAGCCGCGACCTTGCTGGTCGAGCGGCTGGAGGGCAAGATCGACGTAGATTTCGATACCGCGCGGCGGCTGTTCACGCTCATCTGCGTTCTGCACATCAGGGGATGAAGGTGGCGGAGGTGCCGATCGAGGATGTCGCCGCCAGCGTGCTGATCGAGGCCGCGCGCGAGGCGGCGCGCAACGCGCACGCGCCTTATTCGCGCTTCGCGGTCGGCGCGGCGCTGCTGCTGACCGACGGCACGATCGTCCCCGGCACCAATTTCGAGAATGCCAGCTACGGCCTCTCGCTGTGCGCCGAGACCGTCGCACTCGCGGCGGCGAACGTCGCGGGGAGGCTGCGCGACGTCGTTGCGGTCGGCATCGTCGGCGGCGCGATGACGCCCGGCGGCGGCCTGGCGGGCGAAGCGCCGATCTATCCCTGCGGCCGCTGCCGCCAGGTCTTGAACGAAGCCGCGCAGATGGGAAAGCGCGACCTCACGGTCTATTGCGCGAGCGGCGACGGCACGGTGATCGAGCGCCACCTGCTTTCCGAACTGCTTCCCCACCCCTTCGGTCCCGCCAATCTCGGCATCGGCTGACTTGCAGTTGTCCGCCATCGCGGCGAAAGCCCGCCGGGGAGGAACGCGCCATGTCCGTAATGTCCGATCGCTGGATCCGCGAGCAGGCGACCGCGCACGGCATGATCGAGCCCTTCGTCGAGGCGCAGCGACGCGACGGCTGCATCAGCTACGGCCTGTCGAGCTACGGATACGACGCGCGCGTCGCCGACGAGTTCAAGATCTTCACCAACGTCGATTCGGCGACGGTCGACCCCAAGGATTTCGCCGCCAACAGCTTCGTCGATCGCAAGACCGGGTGCTGCATCATCCCGCCGAACAGCTTCGCGCTCGCCCGCACGGTCGAATATTTCCGCGTGCCGCGCGACGTGCTGGTGATCTGCCTCGGCAAATCCACCTACGCGCGCTGCGGGATCATCGTGAACGTCACCCCGCTGGAACCCGGCTGGGAGGGGCACGTCACGCTGGAATTTTCCAACACCACGCCATTGCCCGCCAAGGTCTATGCCAACGAGGGCGCGTGCCAATTCCTCTTCCTGCAAGGCAACGAGCCATGCGAGGTGAGCTACGCCGATCGCGCGGGCAAATATATGCGCCAGCAAGGCGTCACGCTGCCCCGGCTGTAACTAGCTCCGTCACCCCAGCGAAAGCTGGGGTCTCCCGCCATCAGTGCGTTTCCTACCGCCCGAGATCCCAGCTTTCGCTGGGATGACGTTACTTTCTAAAGCTGGCGCTCGACTTCCATCTTCTTGATCTCGGCGATCGCGCGCGCGGGGTTAAGACCCTTGGGGCAGACGTTGGCGCAATTCATGATCGTGTGGCAGCGGTAGAGGCGGAACGGATCCTCCAGCTCGTCGAGCCGCTCGCCGGTCATCTCGTCGCGGCTGTCGGCGAGCCAGCGATAGGCCTGGAGCAGGATCGCCGGGCCCAGGAACTTGTCGCTGTTCCACCAATAGCTCGGGCAGCTCGTCGAGCAGCAGGCGCACAGGATGCACTCGTAAAGCCCGTCCAACTCGGCGCGCTGCTCCGGCGATTGCAGCCGTTCCTTGCCCGAAGGCGGCGGCGTCACCGTCTGCAGCCAGGGCTTGATCGAGGCATATTGCGCGTAGAAGTGCGTGAAATCGGGGACGAGATCCTTGATGACGTCCATGTGCGGCAGCGGCGTGATCTTCACCTCGCCCTTCACATCCTCGATCGCGGTGGTGCAGGCTAGGCCGTTGCGCCCGTCGATGTTCATCGAACAGGATCCGCAGATGCCCTCGCGGCACGAGCGGCGGAAGGTCAGCGTGCTGTCGAGCTCGTTCTTGATCTTGATCAGCGCGTCGAGCACCATCGGCCCGGTCTGCTCGAGATCGAGCTCATAGGTATCGTAACGCGGGTTGGCGCCACCCTCGGGATCGTAGCGGTAGACCTTGAACTTGCGGATAGTCTTCGCCCCGCCGTCGATCGTGTTGACCTTGCGGTTGCCCTTGATGACGGAGTTTTTGGGGAGAGCGAATTCGGCCATTGGTTTCCTTCCGTTCTCAGGCCGATAGCGAAGCGAAGGCCGAACGGAAAGCCCGTTGCGCGCACGCGCGATTGCGTCGGCGGGTGGCGCGATTGCATGTCAGCGCCTAAGGAGCGCGCATTCCGAATCGTGGGAGCATGAGGGATTGGCCAGCCGTATCGTCATCGCTTCGGATCATGCGGCGATCGGGCTGAAGACGGTGCTGGTCGCGCTGCTGGAATCGCAGCACTTTTCGGTCGAGGATTTGGGGCCGTTCGATACCGCATCGGTCGATTACCCCGATTACGGCTATCGGCTGGCGCGCGCGATCGCCGAGGGGCGCGCCGACGCCGGCGTCGCGCTGTGCGGATCGGGCATCGGCATCTCGATCGCGGTCAACCGCGAGCCCGCCTGCCGCTGCGCGCTCGTCTCCGAGCCCCTCTCGGCGCAGCTCGCGCGATCGCACAACGACGCCAACGTCATCGCGATGGGCGCGCGCACGATCGGCGAGGAAATGGCCAAGGCCTGCCTCACCGCCTTTCTCTCGACCCGCTTCGAAGGCGGCCGCCACCAGCGACGTATCGACCAGCTTTCCCATCCCGCGCTCCGTGCGCAACCGATCGAGGCCTGACATGAGCAGCAATCCCGCACATCTGGCGGACGTCCAGCCCGACGGCTTCTTCACGCGCGGGCTCGCCGAGGCCGATCCCGCGGTGTTCGCGGGGCTCGAGCGCGAGGTGGCGCGCGAGAAGAAGCAGATCGAGCTGATCGCCAGCGAGAATATCGTCTCCAAGGCGGTGCTGGAGGCGCAGGGCTCGGTCTTCACCAACAAATATGCCGAGGGCTATCCCGGCAAGCGCTACTATCAGGGCTGCGCGCCCTCCGACACGGTCGAGGCGCTCGCGATCGATCGCGCCAAGCAGCTTTTCGGCTGCGGCTTCGTCAACGTCCAGCCGCATTCGGGCGCGCAGGCCAACGGCGCGGTGATGCTCGCGCTGGTCAAACCCGGCGAGACGATCCTCGGCATGAGCCTCGACGCCGGCGGCCACCTCACGCACGGCGCCCGCGCCGCGATGTCGGGCAAATGGTTCAATGCCATTCAATATGGCGTCACCCGCGACACGCACCTGATCGATTATGACGAGGTCGAAGCGCTGGCCCGCGCGCATAGCCCCAGGCTGATCATCGCCGGCGGCTCCGCTTATCCCCGCCAGATCGATTTCGCGCGCTTCCGCAGGATCGCGGACGCGGTCGGCGCCACGTTCATGGTCGACATGGCGCATTTCGCCGGGCTGGTCGCGGGCGGCTGCCACCCCTCGCCGATCGGCCACGCGCACGTCGTCACCACCACCACGCACAAGACCTTGCGCGGCCCGCGCGGCGGCATGATCCTGACCGACGACGAGGCGCTGGCGAAGAAGATCAACTCGGCGGTCTTCCCCGGCCTTCAGGGCGGACCGCTGATGCACGTCATCGCCGCCAAGGCGGTGGCGTTCGGCGAGGCCTTGCAGCCCGAGTTCAAGAGCTATGCGCGCGCGGTGATCGAAAATGCCAAGGCGCTGGCGGCGCGGCTCAAGGAGCGCGGTGCCGAAGTGGTCTCCGGCGGCACCGACACGCATCTCGCGCTGATCGACCTGACCCCGCTCGGCGTCACCGGCAAGGATGCCGACGAGGCGCTGGAGCGCGCGGGCATCACCTGCAACAAGAATGGCATCCCCTTCGATCCGCTGCCGCCGGTCAAGACCAGCGGCATCCGCGTCGGCTCGCCCGCGGGCACGACGCGCGGCTTCGGCCCCGCCGAATTCCGCGAGATCGCCGACATGATCGCCGACGTCCTCGATGGCCTGCGCGGCAACGGCGAGCATGGCAATCCGCTGGTCGAAGCGGCGGTCAAGCGGCGCGTCGAGGCGCTGTGCGATCGCTTTCCCATCTATCCGGAGCTGTGAAGGCTTCGTCCGCCCGCCGGCGGGGTGAGGGCTGATGCGCTGCCCGTTCTGCGGACATGCAGACAGCCAGGTCAAGGACAGCCGCCCCGCCGACGACGGCTCGGCGATCCGCCGCCGCCGTCAGTGCGAGAGTTGCGAGGCGCGCTTCTCCACGTTCGAACGCGTCCAGCTCCGCGAACTGACCGTCGTCAAGAAGGACGGCGTCCGGCAATCCTTCGATCGCCAGAAGCTGGAACGCGCAATCTCCACCGCGGCGCGCAAACGCCCGATCGCCCCCGAACAGATCGAGCGCCTCGTCAGCCGTATCCAGCGCAGCCTCGAAACCAGCGGCGAAAGCGAGGTCACCGCCACGCGCATCGGCGAGGAGGTGATGGCGGGCCTCCAGCGCCTCGACAGCGTCGCCTACATCCGCTTCGCCAGCGTTTACAAGGATTTCCGCGAAGCCAAGGATTTCGAGGATTTCGCCGGCAGCGTGGAGTGACGGGGTAATTCCATTCCCCTTGCCCTTACCACTCCCCTTTTCCGTCCATCCTGAGTAGGGACTGAGCCTGTCGAAGTCCCGTATCGAAGGACCGAAGTGACGTTCCATACCTACATGCTCCGCTGTTCGGACGGCAGCTATTATGTCGGCCATACCGATGATCTGGATCGGCGCATGGGAGAACATCAGTCAGGCTCGATCCCGAGCTACACGCAGAACCGGCGCCCGGTCACTCTGATGTGGTGCGAAAGTTTTTCCGAGCGCGAGCAGGCCTTCGCTGCCGAGCGAAAGCTCAAGGGCTGGTCACGCGCCAAGAAGGAAGCTTTGATTGCCGGGGATTTCGAGCTTTTGAAACTGCTTTCCCGTCGTGCCCTTCGAGACGAGGCTTCGGCAAGCTCAGCCTCTCCTCAGGATGAGCGGGCAGGTGGAGCGGTCGCACCCTCCCCCTCCCCCGCGATCGTCCTCGTCCGCCCCCAGCTCGGCGAGAATATCGGCAAGGCGGCGCGCGCGATGCTCAATTTCGGGCTGACCGATCTCCGCCTCGTAGCGCCCCGCGATGGCTGGCCCAATCCGTCGGCCGGGCCCGCCGCTTCGGGCGCCGACAGCGTCCTCGCACAGGCGCGCCTGTTCGAAACGCTGGCCGAGGCGGTCGCCGATTGCGCGCACGTCTATGCCACCACCGTGCGCAAGCGCGGCGTCACCAAGCCCGTCGTGACGCCCGAGGCGGCGGCGCGCGCGATCCAGGCCGAGGCGGGCGGCAGCGCGATCCTGTTCGGACCCGAGCGATCGGGGCTGGGGACCGACGATGTCGCGGTGGCGCGGACGATCGTCACCGTGCCGATCAACCCGGAATTCGGTTCGCTCAATCTCGCGCAGGCGGTGATCCTCGTCGCCTATGAATGGTCGAAGCACCGGCAGCTCGCGCAGCCCCCCGCCACCGCGCTCGATCCCCCGGCGCCGCAGAGCGAGCTCGATGGCATGATCGCGCAGCTCGAAACCATGCTCGACGCCGCGGGCTATTTCTTCCCGCTTGATCGCAAACCCGTCGTCCGCCGCACGCTGCGCACCCTGCTCACCAAGCCGGGGTGGGATTCGCAGGAAGTGCGCACGGTGCGCGGTGTCCTCTCCGCGCTGACCAAGGATCGCCCGCGCGGTCAGTCCGCCGCGTCGAAGGCTTCCAGCTCATAGGCGATCGAAGCCTCCACCAGCCGCTCCCACAGATCGGCCGCGATCGCCGGCGGATAGTCCTCCGCTTCGGCCCGCGCCACGGCGTTGGCGATGACCTCCGCCTTGCGCGCCTCGTCGCGCACCATATCGCGCTCGGGCTTGATGCGCGCCGCCGCGCGCATGTAGCCGAAGCGCCGCCCCAGCAGCGCCCCGATCGCGCGATCCACGGCATCGACGCCCGCGCGCACCTCCGCCATCGTGCTGCAATCTTCGGGAGCGCGCGCTTCGGTCATCCCTGCCGCATAGGGGGGCCGCGCCGCATCACGCAACCTTGACTTAGGCACCGCCTCTGCTAGGTGCCCGCCCTCGCAATTGGCTCCGCACGCTCGGTGAAGCGGTGGCCCTGCCCCTCCCTTCCAGGTGGATCAGCAGAGCGGTCCCGGGCTTTCGTCCGGCTTCGGCCGGATGCCACGCAATTGAGGAAGTCCATATGTCGAAGCGCTCAAGCGCCAAGTATAAGCTCGATCGCCGCATGGGCGAGAATATCTGGGGCCGCCCTAAGTCGCCCGTCAACAAGCGCGAATATGGCCCCGGCCAGCACGGCCAGCGCCGCAAGGGCAAGGTCTCGGATTATGGCCTGCAACTCAAGGCGAAGCAGAAGCTCAAGGGCTATTACGGCGACGTCACCGAAAAGCAGTTCAAGAAGAGCTATACCGAAGCGTCGCGGATGAAGGGCGATACTTCGCAGAACCTGATCGGCCTGCTCGAGCGTCGCCTCGATGCCGTGGTCTATCGCTCCAAATTCACCCCCACGATCTGGTCGGCGCGTCAGCTCGTCAGCCACGGCCACATCCGCGTCAACGGCGTCAAATGCAACATCGCCAGCCGTCTGGTGAAGCCGGGCGACGAGATCACGCTGGGCACCAAGGCGCAGGAAATGGCGCTGGTGATGGAAGCGCAGGGTCTCTCGGAACGCGAGATCCCCGAATATATCGCCCCCGACGGCACCACCAAGACCGTCTTCGTCCGCGTGCCGACGCTCGACGAGGTGCCCTATCCCGTCAAGATGGAGCCGAACCTCGTCGTCGAATTCTATTCGCGCTGATCGGATCGGCCTGAAACAGCGAAGGGCGGCGCCGGCGACGGCAGCCGCCCTTTTCGTTAGAGCGGGATGATTTTAGATCGATCCACCCCTCTCCTGACGTCACCCCGGCCTTGAGCCGGGGTCCCGCTTCTTCTTCAGCGTTGGCCAAGC